>NZ_CP044526.1 GCF_008831545.1 Halorussus halophilus | reverse complement strand
CACTCGCGTGCAGTGTAAAGTTTTCGCGCCTGCTGCGCCCCGTAGGGCCCGGAATCTTGTCTCAGATTCCGTCTCCGGGCTCTTGCTCTCACAACCCGTACCGATTATCGGCACGGTGGGCCGTTACCCCACCGTCTACCTAATCGGCCGCAGCCACATCCTATGACGCCGTAGCGTTTGTAGCTCCTCTCACTCCAGATGAGGAGCCGTATCTGGCATTAGCCTCAGTTTCCCGAGGTTATTCCAGTTCATAGGGTAGTTTGGCCACGTGTTACTGAGCTTTCCGCTGCGAATCTAAATTCGCACAACTAGCATGGCTAAATCGGACTCCGATAGCAATGGCCTCCGGCAGGATCAACCGGAATGGTTCCGAGTTCAATACTCGGGGGTCTGGCGGAGATTCCACATCACTATGGTTCCAAGGCTCGCATCAGATTCCATCGTGTACGGCGGACCGCAGGGGTGGAATCCTCATATTGTAAAGTGCCGTCATCAGCGAGCAGAAATAGCTCCGAACGGAGCGGCGCTCGCCTTGGCAACTTCATGAAGGTAGCGAGGAGACCTCGCCACCTGCCTTCGCATTTACTGCGAAGACGACGCCCACGTATAAGGGCTTCGGAAGCAGTCCGTGAGGACGTTCCGAAGCGCCTGAGGCGTTGACGATTATTCGTATTGCCCTTGTATATTTAAGGCCGTCGAAGTCGCATTCAGTGGTGCGACAATTAACAACAAAGTAGGGCTATAGAATCGTGGTTTTGCAGTCACGTTTCACCGGTCCTCACGGTCGAGTCGGAGTTTAGGAGACTGTTTATCCAGCCCCAGACGCACAGAGCCGACGAGAGCCATCGATTGGCTTGACGACCGTGTCGAGACGTTTAGCCCGCTTATAAGAATAACCGCAGGCAGACTATTTTCAATAAGAGAATGTACGCGCGCGTGTTTGGACGGGCGCAATCGACCGAGGACACGCAGTCGGAGTCGAGTTGTCCACCACGTCGAGTGCGATTGGGGGAGAACCGCTTGAGTACCCGAGCGGCGACAGGACGGGAGTATCCGGAGGAGCGGTAGCCGTGAGCCGAAACATGGTAACCGCGTTCCTGTCGGTCATCGCCGGACGAGTGGCGATGCTGCTTTCGCTCGCGGTCATCACGCCAGTCATCGTTCGCCTGCTCGGTGCCGACCAGTACGGCGTCTACGCCAGTCTGCTCTCGGTGTTCAGCCTGACGATGATTCTCTGTAGTGCAGGAATCAACAGCGGGTCTCGGAAGTTCCTCTCCGAAGAGCGCGACCGGGAGGACTGGAAGAGCCTCGTGTTCGGGTTCTACTTCCGGATGGCGCTCCTGCTGGCACTGCTGGTCGCCCTCGGATTCTGGGCGGCCGCGACGTTCGGTTTTGTCGATGTGGTGTTTCCGGACAAACAGCTGACGCCGTACTTCTACCTCCTCGCGCTGATGGTGCCGTTAGCGCAGTTCAGCAACTACGTTCGGCGTTCGCTGATGGGGCTCAAGCTCGAACACATCTCCGAGCCCATCAAGATCTCGTTCACGTTCATCTACGCGGGCGTCGGCATCCTGCTCGCCGGACCGTGGCTCGTGGACATGGGCGTCGCGGGCGTCCTCATCGGTCGAATCGTCGGCTTCGTCGTGACTATCGTACTGGCGTTCTACTTCGCGGCGAAGCATCTCGACCTCACGTACATCTTCAAGCGGATGCCCTCGGACTTCCCGCGGCGGAAGCTCATCGGGTTCAACAACCTCTCTGTCGTCTACATGTTCCTGCTGACCTCACTGTACCACGTGGACGTGATAATGCTGGGGATGCAGGTGTCGAAGGACCAAGTCGGCTACTACAAGGCCGCACTCGTCCTGGCAGAGTTCCTCTGGTTCGGCCCGCAAGCACTCCAAGCGGTGATGGTGCAGTCTACCTCAAACCTCTGGGCGGATGGCCGTACCGAGAAGATAAACGAAATCGCCTCGCGGGTGACCCGGTACGGTCTCTTGCTCACGCTCCTGCTAGCAATCGGTATTGGGGCGCTAGCGAACAAGTTCGTCCCCTTCTACTACCCGAAGAGCTTCCAGACGGCCGTCCTCCCGCTGTTGCTCCTGTTGCCGGGGTCGCTTGGATTCGCTATCGCACGGCCGATTCTCTCCATCAGTCAAGCGAAGGGTGACCTCAAACCGCTCGTCGCCGCGACGGGCGCGACTGCGATGTTGAATCTCGGGTTGAACGCCCTGCTCATCCCTCGATTTGGCATCCTCGGGGCCGCCGTCGCGACCACCATCGGCTACGGTTCGTTGCCCCTCTTCCAAGTCGCCGTCGCCAGAAAGCTTGGCTTCCAGCCGTTCAAAGACGCACGACTGCTTCGCATCGGCGTGACCGGGGCCATCTCGGCCGTCCCCATCGTCCTGCTGGCGACGACCATCCAGAGTACGTTCCTCGCGCTGGCTATCGTTCCTCCTGCGGGGTTCCTCATCTACCTCGTGGTGGCGATACTGACGGGTGCGGTAGAGGTGGGCGAGATATTCGACGTCCTGAGTTCGTTCCCCGACCCAGTCGGTGCGAAGGCGTCGGCGCTCCACGACCGAGTGGGTAGTTCCAGCGAGAGAGGGTCCTCGAACCGGTCGAGCAAGCGATTGTACGCGACGCTCGCGCTGGTGGGAGCAGTGTTGCTCACGGTGGGATTCACTGTTGCACTGACTGGCGGCGTCTCGCTGGACCTCACGAAGATGGGCGGCGATTCGGCTCCTGCGGGACCAGTGACTACGCAGGCCGATGGCGCGGGGACGACCATCCCACCGCTCGAAGACACGACGCAGACGACGGCGGGGCAGACCGACGACGGGGACTCCGACGGTGGACAGACGACCGACGAGCAGACGGCTGGCGACGGGACCACTGACGAAGGTGGTGGAGAAGATAGCGATGGCGAGCAGACGACCCAAGGGTCGGCGACTACTCCGACAGAGACGACCGAAACGACGACTACCGACGACGACACGTCGGGCCAGACGACCGACGAGGCGACAGAGACCACGGAGACAACGACCGTAGAGACGACGACAGAAACCACGACGCCGACGCCTACGACCACCACCGCAACGACGACCACGACGACTACCACTACCACTACCACTACCACTACCACTACCACTACGACCATGACGACTACGACCACCACCGCAACGACGACCACGACTACTTCGTCCTCGACGACCACCAACAGTACGACGGCGTGAGCGAGGGCAGTGAGAACGGGAGATTCGTACGTACCGAGCGTCGAGCGGAGGTGGGTTACGAGACGACAGGGGCTAGCTACCTCCTCGGCAGGTCGAGACGAGAGTCTCGTGACTGATTCGCAGCGACTCGTCGCGACGCGAGTCGCCTCACTGAGCTGCGTGTCTGCCGGGCATTCTCTTCGAAATTAGGTTGTTTCGCGCGTACGCGAGGCGAACCGTTCTACAGCGAACACTCAATCGGGACGGTGACGCGACTCCGTCCGTGTGGCGTGAGACTGTTCGACGCGAGTCGAGCGAAAATCGAGAATAGACGAGGAACGCCGTCAGTTCTGTGCGCGACGGTGGATGGGCCGACGTCCCGTCAGTCAGAGCGAGCGAGAGCGTTCACGCCAGCAATGGAAGAGGGTGTCCAGGAGACAGAGCAGGAACGCACACGTCGAAAGTAGACGAGAGCGACGAGACAAGAGCGCACGGAGCCATGCGAGAACAGTCGGTGTCGTAGTACTCAACGAACACGAAACGTGGCGTCCGGAACGTCCGGACGCAGAAAAGGTGAACCAAGCCAAACCATGACAGCGACGTGACCAGCCACGTCGAGACGCACCGCCGGACGGCGGTTTTCCTACCTTACCACTGCCCCTGCTTTTTCAGGATCTTCGTCGGGGTCGAGACCTCGACGTTCTTCTTCTTCTTGATGTAGTCGAGCGTGGCGCGGAAGTCCTGCTCGCTGATGCCGTCTTCGCCGATAACGTGGTACATCAGACCGATGCTCTGCTTGTACTTCCCGGCGAAGTCGATCATCTTCTTGGCCGTCTCGACGGACTCGCCGTTGATGCGGCCGATGTTGTGCGGGCCGGTCATCGGAAGCCCCGTCGGGCTACCACCGAATCGGAAGGCGGCGTCGTGGTACTCGTTGACGAGGTCCCACGTGTGCTTACCCATCAGGTTCTTCGGTGTGATGAACACGCGCGACCCGTTGGTGAACCCGTGGTTGTCGAGCCACTGCTTGGTATTCTTGATTTTCTTCTTCTGCTCGGACTTCGAGAACTCCGGCAGCGGCTTGTTGCCGACGTACGGGTGAGACGCGACGTCCCAGCCGGCGTCGCGCATCTTCCGGAGTTGCGACGTTTCGAGTCGGCCGTCCTTGTAGATGGTCTGTGGAATGACGCCTTCCACGCCGGGGAAGCCGTACTGCTGCATCATCTTGTACGCCTTCGTGTAGTGCGTGATGTGAGAGTCGTCGAAGGTAAGGAAGACGTAACCCTTGTCGGGGCGGTTGGCGACTCGCAGGTCGTCCACCAGCATCTCGACCTTCTGGCCCTCGTCTCGGCCGCGCGCGACGAGGCGCATCTCTTGGACCTGCTTGAGACGCGGGTCGCGCTCCTCGCCGGTCGTCCCGAAGTCTACGCGCATCCAGCGGTCGGTAGGACCGGTGAACGTGCGCGTCATCTCGATTGGATGGCCGCGGTCCGGCGCGTACAGTTCGAGCGTAAGTTTCGCAACTTGGGGCGACTTGACCTTGACTGCGGCGGAGAAGTTCTTCCCGCTGAAATCCGCGCCGCCTTGGCCCATCGCCTTGTAGACGCCGACGTACGGTTCGCTCTTGTCAGCCGTGAGTTTCAGGGCACCTTTGCCCTCTGCGACGTCGTTCGTCGTACCGGCGCGCTTGCCGTACTTGTCGAGTTTCGCCCACTCCTGGGGCTTCTCGAACGCTTCGACGGTCTTGCCGATTTGGCCGGGATTCTGTGCGGCTGTGGTCGTCGCCTGTTCCGTCGCCGCGTTCGTGGTCGTGGAGGTTGTACTGTTGCCGACGGTGCTCCCGTTCGGGGCGGTCGTCGAGTCGTCAGTCGGGTTCCCACCAGAGCAGCCCGCAATTGCTGCGGCGCCCATTGCGGTCAGGAACGCTCGTCGATTTCTGTCACCCATCGTAGTTCCAAAAATGACGCTATCGCACTTTCTTATCTGGTTCTTATTTCGAATTATAACGCCGGGAGTATTTCGAACTCGCTGGAACGTCCAGAAACATACAACGTCCCGAGGGCGGCAGTCCGAGTGTCCTAAACCGGGCGTGTTTCGACGCGAGAACCGGTTTCGTTGCCCCCTTAGAGAGAAGATAAACCGTTCCAGCGGCCGTCAGACGGTGAGTTAGCGGGGGGAGCGTCAGACGAAGCGACACAGAAGCCTAAGAGTCGAAACCGCCAGTGACTACGCTGCCACGAACTGGGGGAGCGCCAGAGAGAATCCCGCCGATGTCTGTCATCGGATAGGTATAGTGCATAATACCTTCATATCGGGTCTTAGCGGCCCTATAGTAAGGGAACCCGAGGTACAAGGAGGTAGTAGAGAACGACGTGGGTCTGGCCACGACCCGGTGAGCAGCAACCATGTGCACTCGTACGCCACGACGAACCAAGTCGGAGAATCGGACAGTCAACTTAGGGCCACGTCCACGTCCGGAGGTGACTTAGAAACGTGAGTCTCGGTGGACAGAACAGCATGAACAAGGAAATTTTCGGCGTCTTCGGCGGGCGCGAGACGTTCGCGGAGTTGCGCTCCGAACAAGAGTTCGACCGCGTCGTCTCCGGTGACGCCCTGACCGTCGGGATACGAGACGTAGGGCTCGGCATTCCGGGTCGAAGCGCGGCGCACGAGGACGACAGAGGGTGCTGTGTCGTCTGGGGAGAGGCGTACGTCCCCAACCAACGCGGCCTCGACACAGCAGAGTGGATACTCGACCGGTACGCAGAAAAGGGTCGAGACGCGCTAGCGGAGCTAAACGGGTCGTACTTGGTGTGTCTGGACTACGAGGGTGACGCCATCGTCGCCACCGACCCGATTCGCTCCTGGGAGTGCTTCTACACCGATGCGGCCGGTGTCCGGACGTTCGGTTCGGACTCGGTCGAAGTCGCGCGAACGATAGACGACCCCCGAATCAGCAAGCGGTCGCTGTTGGAGTTCGTCTACATCGGCGTCGTCCTCGGGCACAAGACGATGTTCGACCGCCTCGGTCGCCTGCCGTTCGACGGCTACCTGACCGCCGAGGACGTGGGGGAACTCGACCGGTTCATCTACGACCCGCGCGACCCCGACGAGTTCGACTACGTCCAAGAGTTGGCCGACCGCTTGGAGGCCGCGTTGGTCCGTCGGAGCCGTCAGCCCGGCACGAAAGGAATGCTGCTTTCCGGGGGGTACGACTCGCGTCTCATCCTCTCGAAGATTCCGAACGTCGAGCGATGCTACACGGTCGGAGACGCGAGTGCCCAAGAGGTAGACGTAGCTCGGAAGCTAGCCGAACAGTACGACGCCGAACACACGACGTTCGAGCCGAACGCGCGCTACATCGACGCCGACGAGGAGAAGACCCGCTACTCGCAGGGCATCAAAGAGTCGCTGCACATCCACCACGCGGGCTACGACGAAGCGATGAAAGTCGATACGATGTACCACGGACTCCTCTGTGACATCTACCTCTGTGGTCACTTCGTCGCTCGCCAGAGCCTCGACGTGTTCGGCAAGAACATCCCGCTCTCGGGGTTAGAGCCCGACCCGGACCCAGTCGAGACGCTGCTCGACCGATTCGGCTACTCGCCCGACCACAGCGAGCAGTTCTTCGACATCGCCCGCATCGACGACCGAGACCCGGCCGAGTTCGTCCGCGAAGCCGTCGGCGAAGAGTTCGAGAAAGGCTGGTCGCGAGCCGCTGGGACCCAGAACGCAATCGACCTCTGTGGGCTTCGTAACCAGCCGTCGGTGCCGTTCCGGTCGCACCTGGCGGACAACTATCTGGAGTCGTTCTTCGTCGCCGACACGGGCCTGCTCAACTGGCACCTCCAGACGCCCCCGGAGTACCGCAACAAACAGACGTTCGTCGATGCCTGTCGGCGACTGGACGCCGACATCCTCAAACACCGACCGCCAGACCGCCCGCACGACTCCGAACTCCTCAACGAGTTCGAGCGGTTCGTCCGTCGAAAGCTGCCGTTCGTGACCGCGTTCGAGTCGCCGTGGCCCGACCGCCGAAAGTTGTACGACCGCCACGACATGGACGCGAAGTTCTTCCCGGCACAGGAACATCTCCACGACCTTCCGGTTCGAGAGAAGTTGCGTATCAACGACGTTAGAAGTTGGATGGATCAGTGTCTCGACTCACCGGTGAGCGCGACCCAAGTCGTCCACCATCCGTGACATAAATTATTGCGCTCAGGAAAACCAACTATCACCTCGAAAGACGGTCTGAAAACGCCCGAAGATAGGCGAGTATATTTCTGACCTTCTCCGAACACGGTATTTAATGGCTACCTAATTGAAGCCGCAGGCTTTGGGGGGCGGAAATCATTCACTTTTTTGTCTCAATGGCTTCCGACAAGCAGTCCACTCACGCTGATACTCAAAACACGAGCGATTCTTCGGCAGATTCGGTGGGTTCGACGCGGCGAACTGTACTGAAAGGGGTAGCGGCCGCAGGTCTCGCCGCACCCCTCGCTTCCGGTAATGCGAGCGCACTTCACGAATACGAAGACCGGTTCGGCACCATCATCGACATGGTGGACGCCGGGGCGGACCCCAACGGCGACGAGCAGATAAACGCTCTACTGGAAGAACACGCCGACGACGACACGCTCCTCTACTTCCCCGAAGGTAGATACTACATGGACCGGCAGTTCCGGTTCACCGGGTTCGACAACTTCGGCATCGTCGGCGACGGAGCCACCATCGTCCCCGCCAACTACTGGGACTTCGACCGCGACAACCCTCGACTGTTCCGACTCGGTATCTACTACAGTTCCGGCCGAGACCTCCTCTTCGAGGGCCTCACGATCGACCAGACCGCCGACGACACGGGCGTTCGAGTCCTCGAAGCCGACATCTCCGACGGCCTCGAAGTCCGAAACATCGACATCGTCGGCCAGCACGACAGCGGTCTGGCCGGTCCGGGACGGTTCTGCATCAACGACGCCGGTGGTAGCGGTATCGTCGAGAACTTCAACGCCCCCGACGGCGGTGCGTGGGTCCAGAACACACCCAACGACGGCAACGTCTGGCGTGGCCCGACCGGCATCCTCTGCAACGACTACAACGAAGGGACGATCACGTTCAAAAACTGTACGCTCGGCGGATTCCCGGACAACGGCCTGTACGCACGGAGCGACGGCGGAAAGGTCCAAGTCGAAGGCGGTTACTACGCCAACAGTCAGGCCGCGAACATCCGAATCGGCGGTCCGAACAGCTACGTCGATGGTGCGACCATCGAAATCAACGAGAACCGTGACTCCGACACGAACCAGTTGGGCATCCGTGCCGAGTCGAGCGAGGCCATCCGCATCCGGAACTGCACGCTCAACCTCACGTCGCCGAACGGCGACGCCATTCGGTCGCTCGACCCCGAATACATCCGCATTACGAAGTGCAACATCACCGTCCACGGCGACGGTGTCAACCACGGTATCAACATCCGAAGCGACACCGGCCGCGTTCTGCTCGACTCGCTCGACATCGACTTCGACACCGCAGGCGGTGCGGCGATTCGAATCGAAGACGCGGGCAGCGACCCCGAACCAACCGTCGTCGAAGAGTCGAAGATCTACGGCGACGCAGGCCACGAGAGCAACCGAGCGGGCATCTGGAGCAACCGCGACAACGTCGAGTACCGCGCGCTGGACGTGACCCAGACCGGATCGAGCATGCGCCGCGCGCTCGTCAACGACGGCGACGACGCACTCATCTACAACAGTTCGTTCGTCGGCAGTGACACCGCCGTCTACAACATCGGCAACGACGCGTGGATCGAGTCGGTGTACGCCATGACCGGCAACGGTGGCGAGGGTATTCGTCTCGTAGACGGCGACGGCATCGTCATCAAGAAGTGCAACATCGAGAACGGCATCGAACTCGACGGCGTCGATAGCTACCGCGCCTGGGGCAACGACTTCAGCTAACGGTTTCACCGATTCCTATTCGGTCGTATCAGGCGTTTATTGCTCGTCTCACTCCACTTAACGAGCGTATAATAAGATGGGCGCGGAGAGAAATCCCGCGCATATGGAAAATCGTTCAGTCGTACTCGTCACCGTAGACTGTCTGCGGTCGGACCACGTGGGTTGTTACGGATACGACCGACCGACGACACCGAACATCGACGAGTTCGCGGAAGAATCCACTCTCTTCGAGCGAAGTTTCTCGAACGGACCCGGCACGCGGTGGGCGCTCCAGACCATCCACGCCGGTGCGTGGCCCGACCAAATCGACGGCCTCGGAATCCCCGAAGAACGCGGCGTCGCGCTCGCAGAGCAGTTCAAGCAAGCGGGCTACGCCACTGGCGGGTTCGGCAAGAACGGATTTCTGACGCGAGACTACAACTACGACAAGGCGTTCGACTGCTACTACGGCGTCCAAGAGTTCAAAGACCACCCGCTCAAGCGCACCGGCGTCGCCCTCAACGAGAAACTCCAGAGCGACTTCGTCCGCGAGAAGGTCCTCGCGCCGATGCACAACTTACTGAAGAAGGCCCAAGAGGACGACGACGGCCAGTACCGGCCGCACACGACTGACGAAGAGGTCTGTGGCCACGCGCTTGACTGGATTCAGGACAAAGAGCGCAGCAACGAGCCGTACTTCGCGTGGATTCACCTGATGGACGCCCACACGCCCTACGGCCGGTGGAACGAACACCTCGAAGCCCTGCGGGGCGACACCGACATCGAACACGTCATCGACCCCCACGGCGTCGTCGAACTAGGCGAAGCGAGCGTTCAGCAGAAGGTTCGAGACGCCTACGACTCGGGCATCCGAAGTGCCGACGAGGAAATCGGGAAAATTCTCGACACTGTTTCGGACGACGCGACGGTCGCAATCACCGGCGACCACGGCGAGGAGTTCGGCCGCTACAAAGGCTTCCACACCGCGTCGCTGTACAGCAGCATGACTCGCGTCCCGCTGCTGGTTCGCTCGCCCGACCTCGAACAGGGCCGCGTTGACGAGTATCCGGTCCAGCACCTCGACATCCCGCCGACGCTCGTCGCCGATGTCAACGCCCAACCCTCGAACCACTGGGTCGGCGACACGCTCCAAGAGACTGACCGCGGGAACGACACGCCGATTCACTTCAGCCTGACCGAGCCGGACCCCGAGCAGGCGGTCCGCGTCGGCGAGTGGAAGTACATCCACGTCGAGGACACCGGCGAGGAAGAACTCTACCGCGGCAGTTACGACGAACCGGACGACGAAGACATTTCGGACGAACATCCGGAGAAGTTGGCCGAACTCCGCGAGATAGCGGAGGACCACGCCGAGTGGATGCAGCGGAACAAGGTCGGGAAAGCGAACGCGGCGCTGGAAGACGGGCAGGACGAACTTTCGGACGCCGTGCGGGACAATCTGGAAGAACTGGGTTACATCGAGTAGCCGGACGGAACTCCACGGCAGTTGCAGTCAGGTCGATACACGTTTTCGCGACCGCATTCGAAAACCGAATTTCGTTCGTTCGACTCGGTGAGCGGACCTTACCCTCCGGATAATAAACCTACTCTACGCCGTAGCCCCGCGCACATGGAACGACACAGTTGGTGGTTTCTCGACCTGCTGGCCATCCTCGCCTACACGGGGGTGGCCGCGGTCGCCGCGATGGGAATCGTCGGGGGTGTGATTCGGGCCGCACTGGTGGTGCCGCTCATCGTCTTCGTCCCCGGATACGTAGTGATAGCGGCCGTCTACCCGCGGCGAGACGGTACCTCGTCGCTTCCGGCGTTCGACGACTCGATGCAACCGCCGGACCGCTACGCCGTCAGTGGTGCCGAGCGGTTCGTCCTCTCGGCCGTGGTGAGCGTCGCAGTCGTACCGATGGTCGCGGCCATCGCTCACTTCACGCCGATGGGCATCACGCTGATGCCGGTTCTGATGGGTGTTGTCGGAGTGACCGTCCTGTTCACGCTGCTGACTGCCATCTCGCGGCTTCGGGTCAGCCCCGAAGACCGGTACGCCGTTGCTCCCTCCTCGCTGGGTCTCCTGGTCGAGGGACTGTTCGGTCCTCGTCACGACGACGGTTCGACCGTTCGAATCCTGAACGTCGTCCTCGTCGTGGCCATCCTGCTGGTCGCGGCGAGCGGAGCGTTCGCGGCCACACAACAGCCCAAGTCCGAACAGTTCACGAACTTCTACCTCGTCACCGACGAACCGGGCGGTCAAGGTTCGCCGCCGTCCTACGCGAGTGACCTGACGAAGGGACAGGCTCAGTCCTACACAGTGTCTATCGAGAATCAAGAAGGACGAGCGGTCGAGTACACCGCAGTCGTCCAACTCCAGCGCGTCGAGACGGCCGATGGCGGCGACAGCGTCCGCGTGACGGGAGCAGACCAGCTCGACACGTTCAGTAAGACGCTGACGCCGGGCGAACAGTACAATCACACCCACGAAGTCACGCCGACCGCGTCGGGTGACGACCTCCGAATCGTCTACCTGCTGTACACGGGCGACCCACCCGCGAACCCGACAGTGCAGAACGCGGACTACACGCTGAAGATGCCGGTGAACGTCTCCGGCGGCGGGTCGAACTCCCTCGCGCCGCCAGAGCAAGCAAGCGAAGTTAGTGGGGATTGACGATGTTCCCTTGGGAGCACGTCGCCTTCGGATACCTCTGCTACTCGCTGCTAGCGCATCTCGCCGGACGGTCGCCGAGCGACGCGGCCGCGGTCGCAGTCGTCGCCGCCACGCTCGGCCCGGACCTCGTGGACAAGACGCTGTCGTGGGTCCTCGAAATCTTCCCGCAGGGGTACTCGGTCGGCCACTCGATATTCGTCGCTGGGATTCTCTCGACCGTCGTCTTCGCGGTGGCGGCCAAGCGAAATCGGCCGTTCGTCGGCGTCGCGTTCGGCGTCGCCTACCTCTCACATCTCTTCGGCGACGTGGTCTACCCCGTCGTCTTCGGCGACCCCATCAGCGCCAAGAAGATACTCTGGCCGCTGGTGACGCTGCCGCCGTACGAGAACGACATCTCCGCGCTGGACCGGTTCCTCTACTACACCGACCGCTACCTCGAACAGTTGGTCGCGCTGGAACCGAGTCCGTTCCTGCTCGCGGAGTTGGCCTTCCTGTTCGTCGCCTTCCTCGTCTGGGTGTACGACGGCGTGCCGATCCTCTCGGCGCTGTGGTCGTGGGTCAAGCCCGACCGCGACGAACCGGGCGAACGACCAGCCTAATTCCTTTAAGTCATTCTCGTCACAAGGTGTAGATACGGACGGAGGTGCGGCGATTCTACGCGTACTTATTGCTCCCGAGAGACATCTGTTTCTGTCGAAAATGCCACTTTCCTTAGCAAACCTTTGAACTATTCGCGTTGAGTAGACGGAGTCTATGACCGAGGGTGGTGGCGACACGCAGACCGCGGCGTGGCAACACGGGGCGATAGGAGACGACGCATCGGGGGAGCGACACCGCCGGGATGACCGGCAACTCAGCCAGCGGCCGGGCGACGGCACCGTAGCGCGGGCGGACCTCCAGCGCGACCAGACGGTGCGCCGCTGGGGACCAGTCACACCGAGCGCGACCCAAATCGGTCGCGCCCGGTCGCCGGACGAAGACCTCAGCGAGAGCGTGCGGCGACTCCACGAGGAGCGCCACGGCGCGATGGCCGGCCACAGCGAGCGTATGCACCGTCTCGACAAGCTTCGCATCACCCACGCGCTCTGCAACGACCTCTCGCTGACGCCGTGGCAGCGCGACCGCGCGGTCGGCGTCATGTCGGACCTCGACCTCACCGCGTTCGGGAGCCAGCGCGCCATCCCGAAAGTCGCGCTCGTCGTCATTCGCCACGTGGTGGACCGCGAGCGCGAACACTACCTCGGACTGCACGACCACGATTGGATAGGCCGCCTCGGTCCCGAGCAACTGAACGGCCTCTACGACCAGTTCCGCTCCATCACCGACGAGCAGCGGTTCGACGACTTGCTCGAAAAACACGGTCTCGACATCACGAGTCTCAACCGACTTCGGCGCGTCCTCGAAGACCAAATCGACCAGCAGGACCTAGAAGACGCCGTCCACGGGCGCAACCCGCACCGCGACCCGAACCTGCCGAGTCTCACCGCGCGCAGTGAAGACCCTGCGGGAGAAAACAGCGACGGCGAAAGTGACGGCGCCGAGAGTAGCGACTAAATCGGTTGACTGGCCGAGCGACGAGACGGACGGGCACGGAGCTACAGCTTTCGAGAGTCGAGTACTGCAAAAGACGGGTCCCGACGGACCCGCGCGAAACCTCCTCGTATCTATCCCTTGTCGCCAGAAGCACTTAAAGGAACGACGGTTCGGTCGTCGGATGGAGACGTCTCGTTCGAATTTTCGTCTTTGGCGTCTAAGACGAATATACAGATAGTCGTCTTTTCGGTCAGCCGTCTCGTTGGTGGGAAAGAGCGAGGACGACACGAGGGCCAGACCGTGGAAGTCCACTCACCGACATCGACTACAGTTCGGTCGGCAAACGCCTCGACCGTTTGGACAGAACGTATCCAGCGCATTTTTGAAAATTCGTGTATACACCTATTCGAATAGTCGAATATACGAATATGCAACTATTCGAATGCACGAACCGCGGATTAGGACAGATACTACCGGGACGACAGTGATTCGTAGAGATTGCAGTCCGGGCATCGGACACAGCTATTCGAATATACGGGAATTCGAACAGGCGCCTAAGACGTATATTCGGATAGGCGTGTTGCACGACTGTCCCGTGTTACACGTTTTGGGCGTATTGCCCGCCTGTTCCGCCTTGCTCGTCTACGTCGTATTGTGCGTCTGTTCGTCTCACTCGTCTACGCGAATAGTCGCGCTCCAGGTCGCGGACTCGAAGGTGCCACTTCCCACGAACCACAGAAAACCGAATTCGGGTCGAGAACGAATCGAGCGTCAGTTATCGACGTTCCGCGTCTGGCTGTTGTCCACGCAGAGACGCACGTCGCCGTTCGTGTAGAGAGTCGCCTGGTTCGGGCGACACATCCGCGACTTGTCGATTTGGGAGCTCCAACCGACGCCGGTCCCGACGTTCCACAGCGGCGCACCGGTCGATTGGTACTCCCGGTAGACGGTGACGTTGCGATTCACCTGGGTGTCGTTGGCTGGGACGGTCGCCATCTCCGCGGGGTACGACCCGGTTCGCATGAACACCTGGTAGTACGGCTGGTCCGAGTATATCACCTCTTGGGGCAGCAGGTTCCCCGATTCGGGTGACCCAGTCATCTCGGCGATGGAATCGACCGCCGCGAGTTCAGTCTGCGTGTAGGAGACCCGCGTTTGGTGGTCGAACGCAGGGTTGTCGAGCGTCCCGTTGTTGGACATCACCATCGCGCCGGGGAACACCAGCGCGAAGATGACCAACCCTACCGCGAAGATTCGCGGGTCGAGTTCGGCCGAGAAGTACCGGAACCCGACGGCAGTCAGGATAGCCAGCGGCGCGTAGAGGAACGCGAACCAGCGCTGGGGGATGAAGTTACGGATGCCGAACATCGGCAGTCCGAGGACGAACACCAGCATGAACGCCGACGAAATCAGGAGCGTGAACACCGAGTGTCGCGCGTGGCGTCGATTCACCACGTACAGACAGCCGACGAACGCACCGAACAGCAACAGCAGGAATCCTGTCGCGTCGATGTAGGTCGTCACCTGTTCGAGCAGCGTCGGGTCCGGAATCTGGGACGCGACGCCCTCGACTTCTTGGACACCCTGTGCGGTGTTGCCGAATCCGGCACTGGACTCGATAGTCTCGGTGAGATAGCTCAACACCGTCCCGAGGAACGACCCTTGGTTGTACGGAGTGAGCGACCACGTGAAGATGGCTAGCCCCATGTCGAAGACCAGCAGGCCGACGAGGTTCGCGGGGTTCTTCGAGCCGAGAGCACCCTTCGCATCCGGCGGGTCGAACAGCCCGAGTTGCAGTACGAGCTGTGCGAGCAGGGCCGCGCCCAGTAGCACCAGCATGATGAACGACGACACCTGGTGAGTGAAGATGACAGCGACCGTCAGGAAGACCAGCAGGCCGAAGTCCCGCATACGGTAGTCCGTCCGCATCACCCGCACGAGCATGTAGAGGACCGCGAGGTAGAAGATGAGCCCGTGACTCGTCGGGATGAGGTGGATTCCCCACTCGATGAAGTAGTCGCCGAACGAGAACAGGAGCGCGGCTATCACGGCCCACCGAGCGTTCACGATGTGCGCGGTCGTCGCGTAGACCAGCAACACCGACAGCGGCATCACAATACCGATAGAGAGGTACAGACCAGTGCGGAGCGACACGTCGGCGAACATCGATGTCGTCACGACTATCAAGTGGAACAGCGGCGAGGCGACGTGTTTGTTGTTTGCAATTGCACTCAGCGAGTTCGCTTCCTGAATTTGTGCCGCGAGACCGTAGATGTGCGTCCAGATGTCGATGCCGATGAGTCCCGGTGTCGTGTACAGCGCGGCGAACCTGACGATGAACGCCAGCGTGACGATTTCGAAGAGGTAGAGCGCGGTCTGGAAGTCCTCTTCGTGGGTGAACAGCGTCTGGATGAGGACGACCGTCCCCGTGATTCCGGCTATCGAGTAGAACAACAGGGTGCGACCACCCGACAGCACGGCGACCAGAATCAACATGGCCATGCCGACGAGCGCGATGCTGGGCAACAGCCGTGAGACCGGTCGCGAGACCGTCGGCAGTCCCGACGAGAAGTTGTCCGTGTACGCCGCCGCGAGGTAGAGGAGACACGCCAGTCCCAGCACGAGCGGGACGGTCTCGACGTAAATCTGGTCGATGACGAACCGTAGCGGGAACATCGCCAACGCCATCACCAAGCCGATGACCGCGGCGTTCACGTCGAACCGGCGGTTTGCGAGCCAGCCCTGCGCGCCGGACCTAATTCCCACGGTGGCCACCTCCTGCTGCCGCACCTGGACTCGCATCCGCATCCACATCTGCACTCGAACCTGCTCCCGCACTCACATCCACGCCCGCATCCGCACCGCTGCAAACGCGGTCGTACAGCCCCGCGAGTCGGTCGCCCATCGCATTGACGCTCAGGCAGGGTATCGAGTCGCGACCGTCCGAGCGCTCGGCGTCGAACGCAGTTTCGAGACCTGCGACGAGTTCCTCGTCGGTCGTGCAGACCGCCGAGCCTTCGACGCCTTCGATGGTCTCACGGACGAATCCGACGTCCGTCGAGACGACCGGGACGTTGCAGGCGGCGGCCTCCTTGACGACCATCGGACCGCTCTCGCGCTCGGAAGTCACGATCAGGGCGTCTGCGGCGTTCATGTAGTAGGGCATCTCCTCGTACTCGACACCTGAAATCGTCCGCAGTTCGGCGTCGGGACCGCTTTGGGTGACCACTTTCTTCGCGCGCTCGTAGTCCTTCTCCGGACGGTCGGTGTCGTAGGGGAAGAGGACGGAGTACTCCTCGTCGGACCACCCGACGCGCTCGCGGGCCTCGTCGCGCGGAATCGGTCGGAACATGTCGGTATCGACCCCGAACGGGACGTAGGTGTAGTCGTCGTCGAGGTGGGCGTCCATCGCCCGACTGGGCAGGACGACACCGTCCGCGAACTTCGCGGTGGCGGTGCTGAGTCGCCGAAGCCACGTCGGTCCCATCAGGTCGGTTCCCCAGAAGGTGATGACTAGCGGCGCACCTGCTCGGCGGGCGGCACCGAGCGCGTACGGCGCGACCAGTCCGTAGTTCGCGTGGACGAGGTCGTAGTCGGCAGACTCGCCGAGGACCTGCGGGAGGTACCGCAGGTAGTCGTCCGGCGAGCGGCCGTCGTCGCCAGTTCGCGGCACGGAGAGCGTCTCGCATTCGATGCCTCTCTCTTCGAGGGCCGCGACCTGTTGGTCGAAGAACGGTCGCGGCGTCGTCGTAAGCTGTAGTGCCTTCACGTAGTCGTCACCTCCTCGCGGCGGGCCTCTCTACGAAGGCGGGCCTCCTCGCGGAGAGCCACGTCCTCGGGCACGACAGTCTCGATAGCCCGGAGAATCATGTCCGGCGCGTCCGTCTTGTCCGCCAGCATCGACTCGCGGCGGCCCTCCCAGAACGTCGGTGCTTCGCGCTCCAGTATCTCGACGGACTGATGGAGTCCGCGCTGGTGGCGCTCCTCGCCATCGAAGTGGTAGAGCAGACCGTAGTCTTCGAGTTCGTCGGTGTAGCCCATCGAGAGCGTGTTGACGTACACTGCCGGAGTGCCCAGCACCGCGCTCTCGGCGGCCATCGTCGCCCCCTCGCCGACGAACAGGTCGGCGTGCGCGAGTAGGTCGTGCATCCGCTCGGGCGCGACCGAGACTTGGTAGGATTCGAGCGACTCTGGCAGGTCGCCCTCTGCGGTGATGAGGACCTTCCCACCCGCGTCTTCGAGTTGCGAGACGACGTCTTCGATGTCGTCGAATCCGCCGTTGCCCACGTCGTGAGAGGCACCCCACTCGACCAGTCGGCAGACGACGAGTTGCTCGTCGTCCCCGACTTCGACACCGAGATCGTCCAAGACCGAAGGGTCCGGGTCGAATCGGTCGGGGTGGAGGTAGGCGAGTTCGTGGTAGCCCGCGTACCGGACGTGCGGGGCCTCGACCTCGCGACGGAAGCAGTCCGGCGTGAAGACGGCGTCCGCGAACGGGTAGGCGAGTTGCTGGATGAGTTCGGCGTGTTCGGTGTCGTAGAAGACGACCGACTTCGCGTCGGTCACTTTCGCGACGTGGGACGCCGCGACGCCGCCGATTGCGGTGATGACGTCCGGGTCGATTTTGCGCGCACGCCGAAGCAGTTTTGCCTCGTAAGTCGCCTGCACCATCGCCAGCGACGCCAGCGAGTCCGACTCGCCTGCCAGTACCTCGTAGTCGATGTCGTAGGTCTCCAGCAGGTCGATAGCCATCTCCTTCTCGCGCGCGAAGACGTGGACCTCGTGGTCTTGGGCCTCCAGTTCGCGGATGGCGTGCTTGAAGAAGTGGACGTGCGCCGGATGCTGGATGGTGACGACGACTCTCATTGGTGGGCCTCCCGGTCCTCGTTGGCTCGTCTGTCCAGCACCATTCCGGCGAGGACGGCGAACACGCCGACGAACAGTCGTTTGAGCATCGACCCCGCCGAGTTCGAATCTGAAACCGAGCCCTCGGAGGCCGACTCTGCCGCTCCGTCGGCGGTGTCGTTCTCGCCGACGAAGGAGGCGAGTGCGGCACCGCCCGAACGGAGCGCGAGGAGGCCGAAGAGAGTTCCAGTCGCGTACGCCAGCGGCGTAGTGTCGGTCGGACTGTAGCGCTCCTTCAGTCGCCAGAAGAAGTTGCGAAGCAACATTCCCGACACCTTCGGGATGTACTCGCTGTAGGTGATGCTGCTCTCCTCGTCGCCGTACTTGGCGGGCATCGGCACGTCCGCGACGGTCATCCCCTTGGCGTTGAGTTTGACGAGGACGTCGTTGCAGTAGCCGTAGTACTCGTACATCTCCTCGATTTCGATGGCCCAGAGCGCCTCGATGGAGATGGCTGTGTAGCCGTTCTGCGGGTCGGCCATCCGCCAGTACCCACTCGCAATTCGAGTGAGGTAGGTCAGAATCTGGTTGCCGACTTGCCGGAACTCGGGCATCTCCTCGCGGTAGTCGGGGTTCGCAAATCGATTCCCCTTCGTGTAGTCGGCCTCGCCGGAGACGATGGGGTCCAAGAAGCGGTCCATGATGTCCGGGTCCATCTGGCCGTCGGCGTCGATAGTGACCGTGACCTCCATCCCCTCGTCGCGTGCGCGAATGTAGCCAGTCTTGAGCGCGCCGCCTGCCCCCTGATTCGTCTCGTGGCGAATCGGGACGATTTCGGGACCGGTGTCGGCCGCCCCGCTCTCAGTGGTCGCGGTGCTAGCGTCGGCGACCGTAGCTCCGCCGTCGGCGACCACCGCTTCGGCCGATTCGTCGCCGTCTGTGGCTTCGTCCTCGTCCTCCGCGGCCGACTCGCCGGGGTTGACCGACTTGGCGTACTCGTTGATTTCGGCCCACGTATCGTCCGTCGAAGCGTCGTCCACGACGAAGACGCGGTCCACGAACTCCGGAACCTCGTCCAGTACGTCGGCGACGTGGCCTTCCTCGTTGTACGCGGGGACGACGACGCCGATGGTGTGGTCTCGGTACATTCAGACCCCCCAGTAGGAGACCGCGGTGATTCCATGCTCTGCGGCCGCTCGCACGTCGATAGAGCCCGTCAAGTCTACCACGATTGGATGACCACAGAGCGCGGTCGCCATCGAATCCAGTTCGTCGGTCGTACAGGCAGGGTCCGGCGTCGTCAGGATGACGCCGTCGAAGTCGTCCAACGAGAGCGAGTCCTGTATCTCGACGTCGAGGCTCGCAGTAGCTTCCGCGTCGAGTCTGCGGTCGTAGCCGACCACCTCGACGCCCTCCTTGTCGAGACACTCTACGATGGTCCGAACGTGGGCGTCGTTCCCAGTGTCCGGGTCGCGTAGTCCGACGACGAGCACGCGACTACTCGCGGGATGTTTGCCCGCGCGGGCGAGCGTGTTGACCGTCACTGCGGTCACGTTCGACGTCGGCGATTCGCCACTCGATATGGTGGGCCGCGGTACTTCCTCGACGGTCTCACTCCCGGACTGGGTGTGGTCCTGTGACATTGGTCTCCTCCGGCGATAGTCGGCCGGTGCGGTCCCCTCGACGCCCAGCGGCCCCGGTGGACCGCCGGGCGACTGTGGTCGTTCGTTTCATCGAAGGGTAGGACGAGGCTTTATTATAGAGCGGGTAAGGGGCCGTAACACGGCCGAACGGTCCGAAACTGGTGAGAAGGCCCCCCAGAGACGCACCATATCGACGGACGGGGACGACTCGCCGCCGATTCGAATCTATCCGGCTACCACCCCCTCGAACAGTCGAAATGCTGAGTTATCCAGTGGATAGAACCGCCGACGAACCCTTACACAGGGTGTAAGCAGCTTCTTATCTCGCCTATAACCAAAGCCCGAGAACTCGTGGATATCAACAACGCCGCAGAGACTGGCTCTGCGGAGGGGAACCATGAACCTACGAAGCAAAATCGTCTCGAAGCCGGGTGCAGCACTACTCGCACTCGTCGCCGTCGGCGCGCTGTACGCGCGACGCGGCACGGACACGAGTGAAGAACCCGAGCCAGAGAGTTACGAAACCGAGCCGGAAGTCGCAGGTGAACACTGATGAGTTCTGTCAAAAACATTGCCGAACCCGAGCGACCACAGACCGCGACCGTCAGCGTCGTCGGCATGGGATACGTCGGCCTGCCACTGGCCGTCGCGTTCGACGAAGCCGACCAGAACGTCATCGGGTTCGACATCGACCAGTCGAAGATAGACACGCTGAACGACGGCATCGACACCACCGACGGCGACATCGGTGACGACCGCATCGAAGACAGCGAGATTCAGTTCACGTCCGACGCCGCCACCATCGGCGACGCCGACTATGCCATCGTCGCGGTGCCGACGCCGGTCGATGGACAGGGCACGCCGAACCTCGACTTCGTCGAGAGCGCCGGCGAGACGGTCGGCGAACAGATTTCGCCGGGCACGACGGTCGTCCTCGAATCGACGGTGTACCCGGGTGCGACCGAAGAGGTACTCGTCCCGGCCATCGAGCGCGTCTCCGGATACACGGAAGGCAAAGACTTCCACGTCGGCTACTCGCCCGAGCGCGTGGTGCCGGGAACCGACCGGACCATCAGCGACGTGGTCAAAATCGTCGGCGCGAACGACGAAGACGTTCGCGACGACCTCACCGACCTCTACGAACGAGTCGTCGCCGCGGGCGTCTACCCCGCGCCGGACGTGAAGACGGCCGAAGCCGCGAAGGTAGTCGAGAACACCCAGCGCGACCTCAACATCGCGCTGATGAACGAGCTCTCGGTGGCGTTCGAGCACATCGACCTCGACACCGACGAAGTCCTCGACGCCGCCGCGACGAAGTGGAACTTCCACGACGGCTACCGCCCCGGACTCGTCGGCGGCCACTGCATCCCGGTGGACCCGAACTACCTCTCGTACCGCACCGAGCAGGAAGGGTTCTCGCCGGACCTCATCAAGCAGGCGCGCGAGACGAACGAGCACATGCCGAGCCACACCGCTCAGTTGACGCTGAAGGCGCTCAACAAGAGCGGGAAGGTCCCCCGACAGAGTCGTCTTCTGGTGATGGGGCTGACTTACAAGCCGAACGTCGCGGACATCCGCACCTCTCAGATCAACGGCGTCATCGAGGAACTACAGTCCTACGACGTGGACGTCGTCGGTCACGACCCGCACGCAGACGACGAGATGATGGCCGAGGCATTCGACATCGACATCGCGGACGACCTCGCGCTCGAAGACTACGACGGCGTCATCCTCGGCACCAACCACGACGCCTACGACGACTTCGACCTCAAAGACGCCAGCGAAGAGCTGAACGACGACCCTGTGCTGGTTGACGTGCCCGGTCGCTTCGACAGCACTGCGGCCGAGTCTCACGGGTTCGCCTACAAGCGACTCTAAGAATTCTCCACGCGACACTCGCGTCCATCAGCGGCAGGTGGGGCGCCACACCACTCTCTCCGTTCTCTCCGTCTGCTGCCACGGCAGTTCGCTCCGTTCGTCCGCTTCTCGTAGGTCTCTTGTTCGGTCTCGTTCTCGTCCCTCGAAGCGTGCAGTGCAAGAACAGTCATCGACGGCGACGACGGTACCGGACGAAGCGACCGTTCGGGGTCGGTCGCTAAAATCGGTTCTCGCCGCTGTTTCAGTGGTTTTGCCACCCGCTAATATCAATTTCATTTCACACCAACCTGATTTTCTCGTGGTGAATGCCAGTTTTTGCAGCCCCCAACGAAATAAGCACTCTCGTAAGGTCCATTTAGAGATAGATTTTGGAGTGTGATAAATTGAAGGCTCGAAACCACAACGATTTGCAATCGTTGGGACAGGCGAGCTTGTTTATTGGATATTCGTGGAAGTTAGTAGTACGAACAATGAACGCAACAGAGCAACAGACGGACACACCGTCTGACCTCGGGGCGGGAAGCGGACCAGCGGACGAAGACGAGCAACTAACGAAGGACGACGTCTTCCACCTGCTCCAGAATCAGCGCCGACGCGACGTACTACGGTATCTGCAAGGGGTCGAGGGGCCGGTAGCGATGCGGGAGATGGCCGAACAGGTCGCCGCGTGGGAACACGATACGACGCTCCAAGCACTGACCTCCGACGAGTGCCAGCGCGTCTACATCGCGCTCTACCAGACGCACCTGCCGAAACTGGACGAGGAAGGCATCATCAACTACAACCAGAGTCGAGGCATCGTCGAGCGGACGCCGCTGGCCGACGAACTTCAGCGCTACCTGGACACCGAGCGAATCGCCGACGAAGACGCCGACGAAGAGGTCCAGTGGAGTTCGTACCAGCTGGGTGTCTCGGTCATCGGGATGGTCCTGTTGGTCAGTTCCGCAAGCAATCTACCGACTATCGGGATGCTCTCGGGCTTCCAGACGGGCGTCGTCATCTTCACCATGTTCGCGTTGGTGACCGTCGCGCAGTTGGTGTCCGAGTCCGAGCAGTTCGCGTAAGTTCGCCTTCGGGGCCGGGGTGCCGAGGAACGTTGCTCACACGCGCTCGCAGCTACGCTGTCGTTTCTCTCGACGTCAATCGCTTCTCTCGACGCCCATGGTGTCTATCGACGTTCGTTGTATCTACCGATGTCCGCTGTGTCTATCGAGCCCGTTCTGTTGTTTCGACGCGCCTACGCGCGGTGATACTGGTCTACGTAGTCTTGGTGGTCTGGTACTGATTGGTCTACGTGGTTTGGTTGGTCTACAACGTGGTCTGATTGGTCTACGACGTGGACTGATTGGTCTACACGTGGTCTGGTTCTTCGCGGACTGGTCGTACACTGACTGATTCTGCACCGAGTAGTTGTGCGCTCCTGTGACCTCCTGCTAGTTCGCCGAAAAGTCGGGGTGTCGCTCGACTGCCGAACAGACCGCTATCTCGCCGTCGAAATGATAGACATTCTCAACTCTCTTTCAGTTCCCCGTTGTTAGAACCCGGCTAATCCCACTGTCGCACACTGTTCGATAACTTAATTTCGCTGTAGAAACGCCTTATATGGCCTATAGTAAGGGAACCAGGAGACAGTAATTGGTGTATGGTCGAAAACAACGCTACGACCACGACGCAGAACGCAACGTCTGGTCGAAATTCGCCGCTGCGCGTCACGGGGGTGTGCCACTAATGTGTGGCATCATCGCACGCGTCGGAAACGGCGATTCCGTCGATACCCTCCTGACGGGCCTCGAAAACCTCGAATATCGAGGCTACGACTCGGCAGGTGTCGCGGTCCAGAACGGTCACGGCATCAAGATTCACAAGCAGTCGGGGCGCGTCGAAGACCTCGCCACCGACCTCCGCGAGCGCCAGCCGAAAGGTAACGTCGGTATCGGTCACACCCGTTGGAGTACCCACGGCCCGCCGACCGACGAGAACGCCCACCCGCACAGTACCTCGACGACGAACGTCGCGGTCGTCCACAACGGCGTCATCGAGAACTACGACACGCTCCGCGAGGAGCTACAGGCGAAGGGTCGGGAGTTCACGAGCGACACCGACACCGAGGTCATCCCCCACTTGATGGAGGAGTACCTCGAAGAGACCGGCGACAGCGAGACCGCGTTCCGGAAAGCCGTCGAAGAGCTGGAAGGTAGCTACGCCGTCGCCGCGCTCGTGGACGACGAAGATGTCGTCTACGCCGCGCGACAGGGGTCGCCGCTCGTGCTGGGACAGGACGAAGAAGCAGGCGAGTACTTCCTCGCGAGCGACGTGCCCGCCTTCCTCGAATACACGGACGAAGTCGCGTTCCTCGAAGACGGCGACGTGGTCATCGCTCGGCCGGACGACTTGACGGTGACCGACCTCGAAGGCAACGTCGTCGAGCGTGAAATCGAGAGAGTCGATTGGGACCCCGAAGAGACCGGGAAGGGTCGCTACGACCACTTCATGCTGAAGGAAATCGACACCCAACCGACGGCGCTGTCGAACACCATCGACGGGCGCATCGACCCCGTCGAAGGTACCGTGGACCTCGAAGACTTCCCGGACGGAATCTTCGAGGACGTGCGCGAGGTCCAACTAGTCGCCTGTGGCACGTCGTACCACGCCGCGCTGTACGGCGCACAGTCGCTGAAGCAGGCGGGTGTCCGAGCCGAGGTTCACCGCGCGAACGAGTACGAACTCTCGTCTGGCCCCATCGACGAGCAGACCCTCGTCATCGCAGTCACCCAGAGTGGTGAAACTGCCGACACGCTCGGCGCACTCCGGCGCGCTCAGGATAAGGGTGCCTCGACGGTCACGGTGACCAACGTCGTCGGTTCGACTGCCGCACGCGAGGCCGACGAAGCGCTGTTCATCCGCGCCGGTCCGGAAATCGGCGTCGCCGCGACGAAGACGTTCTCCTCGCAAGCGGTCGCGCTGTCGCTGCTCGCGCACCGACTCACCGAAGACGTACCGGACGCCGACACTCGCGACGACGTCACGGAGTACCTCTCGGCACTCCACGAACTGCCCGACGGTATCAGCGAGATACTCGACCGGCACAAAGCCGAAGAACTCTCCCGGAAGTACCGCGACAGTGACGCGTACTTCTTCATCGGGCGAGGAATGGCGAACTCGGTCGCGAAGGAAGGCGCGCTGAAGTTCAAGGAGATCACCTACGAACACGCCGAAGGGTTCGCGTCCGGCGAGCTGAAACACGGCCCGCTCGCACTCGTCACACAGGACACGCCAGTGTTCGCTATCTTCACGGGTGACGAAGAGCAGGACAAGAAGACCCGGAAGAACGCCGAAGAAGCACAAGCTCGGGGTGCCCCGCTCGTCGCGGTCGCACCGGAAGGTCACGAGGCGGCGTCGATCGCGGACGAACACCTCGTGGTGCCGGACACGCACCCGGTCTGGGCTGGACTGTTGGCCAACGTCCAGCTTCAGCTGGTGTCGTACTACGCTGCGGACCAATTGAGCCGTCCCATCGACAAGCCGCGGAACTTGGCGAAGAGCGTCACCGTCGAGTAGACGGCTCCCCGACGCGTTGTTTCGACCATCCGGTTTGCGGCCTATTTTCGGATTGCAGTCTATTTTCGGGTTGTATTCTATTTTGAGTTGCAGTCTATTTTGTCGTAGTTCAGTTTTCGCCGCGACTTGGGTTTTTAGCGTGATTTGGTCTTTCGCGTTGCTTGGTTTCTAGTGAGAGTGCTGTTAGCGTGGTAAAGCCACACACCGGGTTTCCAGTGAAACGATAGTCGCGAAAGTGGAAGCAGTTGGAGTCGAAACGTGGTGCGGACACACACCGTGTTTCCAGTGAAACGGGTTCAAAAGGCGTATCCGTGAGAGGGGAATGCGGAGATTATTTCCGCTATGTTGCTAGAGAACCAGTTATGATTAATATAAGAACTCTATCCAGTAGTGGAGCTGTTTCCTAGAACTTTATTATCTTACCCTACTTCAAAGTCCATTAAGTTAGTCAAAGACAATTAAATAATCCGTGACTTTGTCACGGATTGTTGGACGTGAAACGGCGATTTCGGTCGGTCTGTACGTCTTTCCCACCATTCGAGAGCTTCGTGTTCTCTGTCGAAACGACTATTCTATTCGTGCGTCTGAGCGTTGAGTTCTGAACCGGCTCTTTTCAACCGACTCCAGGGGTGCCCCCACCCACCGTTATCTCTCGTTTCACTGGAAACCTGGTGTGTATGTCTCACCTCGATTTTCCCCGACTCCCGGAAACTCGTTCCGAGAGTATGTTCGACTTCGGACTCTTCGAACACCTCGATTTTAGGCGGATTAAGGGATTTAGTAGCGATATCTCTGTTCATTTCTCAACTTTCTGAGAGTGGGTTGGTTCGGAACACACCACGTTTCCGGTGAACGCAGACCTAGTTTCCAGTGAACGAACCTCCGTTTCGACTGGACCGTCCACCCCTCTTCGAGGCGTTTCACTGGAAACCTGGTGTGTCTGTCCGGCCGCCAGTCCGAACACTAAAGATATTTCACTGGAAACGTGGTGTCATGGCCGACTCCAGCGAACTCTTCTCTCGGGAGGACCCTATCTTCGCGGACAAGGAGCTACTCGAAATCAACCATCTCCCGGACGACGGTCGCATCGTTGGTCGCGACGAAGAACTCCAGTCGCTGGCCAACGCGCTCAACCCCGCGCTGTTCGGTCAGAGTCCGAGCAACGTCCTCGTCTACGGGAAGACCGGGACCGGGAAGTCCCTCTGTGCGAAACACGTCTCCCAGCAACTCGTCTCCGAAGCGGAGAAGGAGGGCGTCACCGTCGGTCGCGCGTACGTCGATTGCGCGCAGGACAATACCGAGACTCAGACCGTCCAAACGATTGCGAGCGAACTCAACACGCCTGAAACCCCTGTCAGCGTTCCCGACAAAGGAATATCGACCTCGACGTACTACAAACGCCTCTGGCGCATCCTCGATGCCGAGTACGACGTGACCGTGGTCATCCTCGACGAGATCGACAAACTCGAAGACGACGCCATCCTCATGCAGCTTTCGCGCGCCGGCGAAGCCGGGAAACTCGACAACTGCAAGCTCGGCACCATCGGCATCAGTAACAAGATAAAGTACAAAGACCGGATGGACGAGCGCGTCAAGTCGAGTCTCTGCGAGCGCGAGTTCGTCTTCCCGCCGTACGACGCCAACCAACTGCGCTCCATCATGGAAGCCCGCAGTGACGCGTTCAAAGACGACGTTCTGGAAGATGGCACTATCCCGAAGGCGGCCGCGCTCGCGGCTCGCGAACACGGCGACGCACGCAAGGCTATCGACATCCTCCGCTACGCTGGTGAAATCGCCCAGTCCCGCGAGGAGAACGTCGTCCGAGAGAACTACATCGAGCAGGCTCGCGACCACGCAGAGAACGACCGCTTCCGCGAACTCATCCGCGGTGCGACGCCCCACTCGAAGCACGCACTGCGCGCGCTCGCCATCCTCGCGCTCAACGACAAAGACGGCTCGGCGTTCCGCACCTCGACCGTCTACGAGGCCTATGAGCGAATCTGCGAACAGGAAGGCGTAGACCCGCTCTCGACTCGCCGGGTCAGGGATTTGCTTCGCGAACACGCCTTCCTCGACGTCATCGAGCAAGCCCGCCAGAGCGGCGGGAGTGCGGAGGGTAGCTACACCGAGCACCGACTACTCGAAGAGCCGCGCGTCGTAGACAACGTGCTGTCCGAGGATTGAACGACGCGTCGTCCGTGGATTGATAACGAACTTTCACTGGAAAGGTGGTGTGTTCTCTCGGGAGTTGGTAGAGTAGGGGACCCCACCGTGTCCGCATAATACGTTAAGAGTTACCGCACTAAAGCCGCCGGACACACACCGCGTTTCCTTTGTTTTCCTCTGATAGAGTGGGGGTAGGGACCGATTCTCTCTGTTTTGTAGTCTAAATTGACTATACTACGGTTGCTGTTTCTAATCGATTCTATTAAAGATTCGTGTTTTCTAGAAGCCGATTTGTTCCAAGTGTTCCAGTCGAACCAAGAGCAGCGGAAACACGGTGTGTGTGTCTTACTTAAAGAACGAGAACAGAGGAAACACTGGAAACAAAGGAACAGGCACTTTATCTATGTGGGACGTTATTTCTCGCGTTAACATGAGCTCTCACAGCTTCGAACGGTCGATCACACCGTTCGAGAATCGGGAAGCTCTTCTCGATGATTATACTCCAGACAGATTCGTCGGTCGGGACGAGGAAATTGACGAGTACCACGAAGCTCTCGAACCCGTCATCTACGGCGAACAGCCCAACAACGTTTTTCTCTACGGTAAAGCTGGTGTGGGTAAAACTGCTGCCACCCGATACCTTCTCCGCAACTTGGAAGAAGACGCTGAACAGTATCCCGACCTTAGTCTCACCACTGCCTATATCAACTGTGATGGCTTCGAAACTAGCTATCGAGTCGGTATTGCTCTTCTCAATGCCCTTCGCTTGTCCGAGAATCATATTTCGGAATCTGGCTACAGCAAAAGTGAAATATACACCAAATTGTGGCGCGAACTTGACGACCGTGGTGGCATCGTTCTTCTCGTTCTCGACGAGGTTGATCATATCCATAAGGGCGAAGATAGCGTCCTCTACCAACTCTCCCGTGCCCGTGAGAACGGGAATCTCAAAGACGCTCGCGTCGGCGTCATCGGAATTAGTAATGATCTTACATTCCGTGAACGCCTTTCTCCAAAGGTCCGGTCCTCGCTCTGCGAACGCACGATTTCGTTCCCTCACTATAATGCGAACGAACTTCGTGAAGTTCTCAGACAGCGTGCCAGTGTCGCGTTCAAAGACGATGGTCTTACTGAAGATGTGATTCCAAAATGCGCCGCGTTGGGGGCACAGGCATCAGGTGATGCTCGGCATGCACTTGACCTACTACTGACTGCAGGGGATATTGCTCGTGGAGATGACGAGGAAGTCGTTCAAGAGGTACACGTAGAGGAAGCACTGGCACGTGTCGAAAGAAAAGAAATCGAGGAGGGTATCTCGGATTTGAACGACCACGAGCGATACATTTTGTATGCTCTCGCAACGCTCACTGCTGAGGACGAAACGCCGGTTCGGTCACGAGAAATTTACCCTCGGTACCAGTACATCTGCTCACTCGCTGGCCACGAGAAGCACACCGGTCGCTGGCTCCGCGACCATCTTGACGAACTCGGTATGCTCGGGATTCTATCTGTGACCGAGCAGAACAAGGGTCGTGCCGGAGGAAAGTACCTCGAATACGACCTCCAACAGGACCTCGGTCTGGTAGTCTCTGCGTTGAAGGAGACAATAGATTCGATTGGCGTTCACGAGTCGCTCTCTGACTACTACGCCGACGAATAACAGCGGAAACGCGGTGTGTCCTGAACGACTTCCATCAAAGCACACCCACCCTTCATACCGAGTGAGTATCCCGAAAAATACGTAAAAAGAAGCCGTCTAAACCGGGTCTACGAACCTTCCAACTTCACAAATCGCTCGACTCTACGACTCGCTTTCGACGACAATCTCCACTTCGTCGCCATCCTTGAGGAAGTACTCGCTGGGGTCAACTTCTTCACCGTTGACCATGACCTGGACGTTCGTGTCGGCGTCACTGTCACTGTAGGTCGTGCCGTTGTAGGTGACTTCGCCTTCTGCAACCGAGAGACCCTGCAGGGTCGCCATCGCGTACTGGAGAGTCACCGAGTAAGAGTGGGCGTGCCACGGGTCGGCGTGTCCGCCTTCGAAGTGGAAGTAGCGACTGTGGCCTGCGGTCTGGTACTTGTCCTTGCTGAAGTCGAGGGTCTTCCCGTTCACGGTGAAGTCGATGCTACCGTGGATGTGGGAGTACTCGTGGTCGATGTGGTCACCGGGGACCGACCGTTCCATATCTGGAGTCTCGACAGTAACCCAGATCTCGTCGCCGTCTTGCAGGACGTACTCTTGCGGATCGACCGACTGGCCGTTGACGCGGTAGTCTACCGAGACGCCCGAGTCGCTCTCGGCGTAGGTCTCACCGTCGTAGCTGAACGAGTCGGCAGAGGCCTCGACGTCGAACTGCGCCAGTGCTTCCGCGAGCGTGACCTCGCCGTCTGTCTTCGCGTTCCAAATCTTGTGCTGGTCGGTGAACCAGAAGCCCGCGTCTTCCGACCCGCTGGGGTATTCGAGTCGGTCGTCACCGACGACGACGGTCATCTCACCGCTGAGATACTTGTCCGAACTGTCGGACTCACTGGTGGTTTCGTTCCCGTGGTCGTGACTCGAATGGTCGTGTTCGCTCGCGTTCGAGGAATTATCCTCCGACGTGTCGTTAGTCCCCTCGCCCGCAGTGGTCGTTTCGTTCGCCGTGTCGTTCGTCGTTGCACTTTGGGTTTCGCTCGCCGTCGTGGTATCGCTAAGTCCGCCAGCCGTCGTCGTGCCGTTGCTTGCCCCCGACTCCGTCGGCGTGTCTTGGCCACCGCCACCCATTCCCGAACAGCCTGCACTCACGACTAACAGGGCGACCATCAACGCCACACCGACGTGCCGGAACGTCACGCTCGATCCTCGTTTCATTTCAAAATAACGTTGGTTTGGAAGTTCCTTTATTATCGCTTCGGTAAACCGTTCACGAGCTATCACGGTGATATGTCCGGGTTCATCGCGCACACGTCGGTCGGTCGGTAACTGTTTTACGAGTGCGATAATGAGGGTCACTGCTCACGTCCTGGAGTTAGCGAGATGATAGTAATGGGGCAACGGGCCGTCTATCCGTGTATAGCAGAGTGTGCTGGGGTTCCACACTCGGGAGATAACCACGATATGAGCGAACGTATTCGCCGCCGACGATTCCTCGCAGCCGTCGCAACCTCCGGAACACTCCTCTCGGGGTGTCTCGGAGGGACCGGCTCACAGCAACGCCCACAGAACGACACGTCTTCGAGTCAGACGACGATTAGTAGCATCGGAACGACTACTGACTCCGAAACGACCACTCGGCAGACGACGACCGAGAGCGAGCAGACGACTACGACAGGGTCGGACGGAGATTGTTCGGATCCGTGCGACGACGATTCGGAGTCTAGCTACTCGCATCCGGAACTCGACCGCCACTATCAGGTCGATTTCGGTCACCCTGCCGCGAAGAACATCGGTCTCGAACCGACCGCCGGAAAGTTCCCGGACCAGACGAAGGCGACTATCGTCGAGTTTCAGGACGCCTCCTGTGCCATCTGCCAGCGGTTCGACGCACAGACGTTCCCGATGCTCTACTCGAACCTCATTCAGACGGGGAAGGTGACCTTCGTTTCTCGCGACTACGCCCACACGCACGACTGGGCCGAGCAAGCCACGCGGGCGCTCAACTCGACGTACGCTCGTCGGCGAAACACCTACTGGAAACTCAAATCGTGGTACTACGCCAACCAAGGAAAGTTCACGACGGACAACATCCTCGACAAGACGTACACGTTCGTCAGCGAGGAGACGCAGGTCAACGCCGACGCAGTCATCCACGACGTCAAAAACGAAGCCTACGACGAGATTTACAAAGCCGACGAACAGGCCCGGAAGAAGGCCAACGTCAACGGAACGCCGGTCTTCTTCCTCTTCAAGGACGGTGAGTTCGTCACGCGATTCACCGGCAATCAGAGTTATAGTGTCTTCAAAAACTCCCTAGGCCTATGAGTGGGATTCGACTTCCGACCAGTACCGACGACTTGCGTCTCATCGCTCGAACGGTCAGACTCGTCGTTACGATACCCGCGTACGCGGCGTTGACCCTGTTCGCCTCGGCGGTTGGACTCTCTGTGTTCGTCCTCTCGCAGAACGTCAACCTCGTCCGAAACGTCGTGCTGAACGGCGCACTCCCCTTGGACGCGCGCCTGACGGTTCTGGTGAACCTGTATCCGTTCGTCGGGACTGCGTTCCGACCGATGACGGAGGTGCTACTCGTCGCTGCAGGCCTACTGACTGGTGTCAACCTCGCTATGCTGACCTACCACCTCAAGCGCGAGCGCGTCTCGGTCAAGAGCGGTTCGGGCAGCATCTTCGGGATGGTCCTCGGCACGCTCGGCGCTGGGTGTGCAGCTTGTGGGTCGGCGCTCATCGCTGGCGTCTTCTCGCTGTTCGGTGCGGCCGGGGCGCTGACTATGCTCCCGCTCGAAGGCGCGGAGTTCACGATTCTGGCACTGCTGATGCTCGTCTTCTCCATCTACTGGCTCGCCGACGGGATGCGCGGCGGCGAAATCGCGGGCTGTCCAGTCGATATTGGCGGCAACAGCGGATTCTCGCGGGCGGACTGAGGAGCCAGCGACCTCTTTTCCTTCTTCGATTTCAGTCGTCGAACGACGGGCGACTTCGTAACTCTCGTAGTCCAGACCACTCTCGCTCCGGCGGGTAGATGACGATGGTTCCGTGGCGGTGGATGGTAATCTCGTGTTCCTCGAAAACGAACGAGAGGCGGCCGCCTTTTCGTGGCGTCCCCGCGTCGTCGGGGACGAAGATCTCGTCGAGAGAGTCGGTGTTCAGCACGGCGTCGAGCGTCGCGAGGTTGTCCCGTTTTTTGTCGGAAATAGCGACGATACTGGCGACGATAGTGTCGGTCAGCGACTCTCCAGACCGCCAGTCGCACTCGACGTGATAGCACCCTGCTCTGTCGTCGAAGTCGATGCGGTCGAACGGCAACTCGTCGTCCGAATTACGTGACATACAGATCAATCGTGTTGCGGAACAGGGATCTCGGATCGCGGTCCGATTCGCAACACGAACACGGGGAACTCCGTCCGAACCTGGGGAGGTCCCGTCTCATTTCATGCGAGGGTAGAGGTGTCGAACTATCGTTCGACCCATGTTCCGTATCGGACGGTGGAACGGAGAGGACAAAGAAGTTGCCCTCGCGGCCATCGAATAGCGTCTCTGGTCCTCCGTCGCGAAGGAAACTCAACAGTCGTTACACCGAGACAGACGTATTCGTCGTGGTCGTCTGAGTCGTCGTTGCGGTGGTCGTCGTCGTCGTTGCGGTGGTCGTAGTCGTGGTTGTGGTAGTCGTAGTCGTCGTTGCGGTGGTCGTAGTCGTGGATGTGGTAGTCGTCGCGGTGGTCGTCTGGGTCGTAGTTGTCGTTCCGCTAGTCGTGGTTCCGGTCGTCGTCCCTGTGGTCGTCGTCGCCGTTCCGTTCGCCGTGGTCGTCCCGTTCGCGGTCGTGGTTCCTGCGGTCGTCGTCGCGGCGGTCGTCTGCTGTTCCGTCGTCTCCTGCTGGGCCTGCGTCGTCGCCTGCGACTGGTCACTCTGGGTGGTCTGCTGGTCGTTCGGTGCCTGCGTCGAGGTCACTGTCGTCGTCGCGTCCGCGGAACTCTGAGAGGGTCCGGTGGTGAACCCGGCACCGCTCAGCGACACTGCGAGTCCCGCAGCGAGGAGTGCGACCCCGGCGAACGCAAGCACTGCGTGCATCGTTTTGCTCATTGATTTACCTCTCAGCGGTCACGCGTGACGACCTCTCCGGGCTTCGTCGTCGCACCTGCGGAGAGTTTCAGTCCTGCGTTCAGACTACTGTTGATGCCGGTCTTTGCCTCGTCACCTGCGACGACGCCGAACTTTCGGCGTCCCGTCGAGATGCGGTCGCCTTTGACTGTGAACTTCACTGCCTCGTCGTCGTGACGGAGGTTGGCGACGTTCGTCCCCGCACCGAAGTTCACGTCACGTCCGAGGACGCTGTCGCCGACGTAACTGAGGTGGCCGACGCTCGCTCCCTCGCTGAGAACGCTGTTCTTGACCTCGACGCTGTGGCCGATTTTCGCGCCTTCGCCGACCAGCGTCGCGCCGCGAATGTAGGCGTTCGGTCCGACGCTCGCGCCCGAGCGAATCAGTGCCGGTCCCTCGACTACGACGCCAGCATCGACCGTCGCGCCTTCTTCGACGACCACGTCACCCCGAAGGTCGGCGTCTTCGTGAACGTTGCCTCGAACGTCGCGTTCGAGTTCGTCGAGCTTCCACTCGTTGGCTTCCAGCAGTTCCCACGGACGCCCCACGTCGAGCCACTTGTCCATCTCGGCGAAACTGACGTCGTACTCGTCTACGACGCGGGCGAGAACGTCCGTAATCTCGTACTCGCCACGCTCGCTCTTGCCGACGTCGAGCCACTCGCGGGCTTCCGCCGGGAAGGCGTAGGCACCGGCGTTGGCGAGGTTCGTCGGTGGGTCGGCCGGTTTTTCTACGATGTCGGTGACCGTTCCGGCCGCCGTGCTGAGAACGCCGTAGTTCGAGGGATTTTCGACGCGAACCGCGCCGATGGCTGGCCCGTCGGCGAACAGTTCGGCGACTGCCTCGGGTTCGTAGAGGTTGTCGCCGTTCAACACCGCGAACGACCCGTCGATGTGTTCTTGGGCGGCCCGCACTGCGTCGGCCGTCCCCGACTGCTCTTTCTGGACGGCGTAGCTGACTGGCACACCGGCGAACTCCGCGCCGAAGTAGTCGCGGACCGCGTCGGCCTCGTAGCCGACGACCAGTATCAGTTCGTCTGCGCCAGCGTCGGCCGCTGCTGTCGCCGTGTGAGCGACGAGCGGCCGGTCGGCGACGGGCAACATCGGTTTCGGGAGCGACGCCGACAAGGGGCGGATACGGGTCCCCTGGCCCGCGGCCAGAATCACTGCTTGCATTAGGAGGCAATTTCGCGCGTAGTGGTTTAATTATCTTGGAATTAAACCCCGCTCGTTCGGCCTGAAACGGCGCGTACAACACTCTACAACTGTTTCGTTCGATGGTTATACGGCCAATAGTAAACCTGCAATCCGTCCATACAACAGATGTCATGAGCAAACCACAGAACGCGTGGGTTCCCGGTAATACGAGTGGTGCAGGCACGAACTGTACGAACTGCGGCGAACACGTCACGCGGCAGTTCGCCCGTGTGTTCGGCGACAACGCCGACATCGTGAAAGCCTGCCCCAACTGCGCAACCTACCGAGAACTGGACACCGCCGATTATCACCGCCAGTAGCTCTTCTGGAGTCTTCAGTTAGATTGACGTCGCGTACACCAGCGGTAGCTCTGTGCGCAACGCTATCTACGTCGCTTTCTCGACGATTTCTGACGCCGCCTCGAACAACTCCTCGGCTTGCAATTCGGTTCGACCCTCCGCTGTCACTCGAATCAACGGCTGGGTACCGCTCGCTCGAACGAGGAACCAGCCGTCGTCGGTCTCCACGCGAACGCCGTCGTCGGTCGTCACGTCTTCGTAGTGGTCTGCGACCTCCGCAGCGATGCGCTCCATCGCTGCTTCCTTCTCGTCGGTGCGAACGTTCGTCCGCTCGATTGGGTAGGTCGGAATCTCGCCGACGAGGTCAGCGAGTGGGCCGCGTTCGGTCACCAGCTCGGCGAGCTTACACGCCGCGAGCGGACCGTCGGGACAGAGAATCTCTTCGGGCCAAATCCACGCACCGCTCTCCTCGCCACCGAAGGTGACGTTCGGCTCTGCTGCTCGCTCCGCGACGAACACGTCGCCGACTTTGGTTCGAGTGAGTGACGCGCCGACTTCGGCGAGCGCGTCGTCCACCGCGAGACTGACGTTGAGTGGTGCCGCCGCGAGGTCGCCTTCGCTAGCAGTTTCCCGTGCGAACAGTGCCAACAGCACGTCACCGGACACGAACTCTCCGTCGGCGGTGACAGCCTGCATTCGGTCGGCGTCTCCGTCGTGGGCGATACCGAGGTCGGCGTCGGTCGCCGCGACGGTCTGCCAGAGTCGCGTGCAGGCTTCTTCGGTCGGTTCGCTCGGTCGAGCGGGGAAACTGCCGTCTGGCTGGGCGTTCAGCGTTGTCACGGTACACCCCTGTCGCTGGAGTGCTTCGGCGGTGACGCCGCCAGCACCGTTGCCCACGTCCACGACGACGGTGAGGTCGTCCTCGATGTCTACCGCTTCGTCGAGGGCCGTGGCGTGGTACTCGTCGGCTTCCTCCCAACGGCGCTGGCCGCCCAATCCGTCCCACGGCCGCAAGTCGGCGTCTTCTTCGCGCACGCGTTCGGCGATGGTCTCGCGCTGAGCAGTGTCGAACGCCTGCCCGGAGGGGTTCCACAGCTTGAGTCCGTTGTCCTTCGCGGGGTTGTGACTCGCCGTGACCGAGACCCCAGCGTCGGCGTCTTGCCAGCCGACGCTCCGAGCGACGGTCGGCGTCGCGGCCTGTCCAAGTCGGACCACGTCCGCACCACATTCTCGAAGCCCCGCAGAAACGGCGTCAGATAGCATCTCACCGCTCTCGCGCGGGTCGCGGCCGACGACGACTTTCTCGTAGCCTTCACTTGCCAGTGCGCGGCCGACTGCGAGCGCGAGGTCGCAGGTCACTACGTCACCCACCTCTCCACGGATGCCGCTCGTTCCGAACATGAGAGAATTATACACTACGCCGAACCTTAATATAGAGGGTCTAACTACCCCGTCTAGAACGGAAAATTTGGATAGTTGATGGCTTTGGACGGTCGCGTTCTCGGCGCTCTTTCCCCCTTCGCTCGCCTGCGCTCCCGCAGGAATTAAGACTAATCGGTGGAGAATAGTCACTACAGACGAAACGCACTGCTATCGAGAACACAACTCGCTGAGAAACCGGGGCCTGAACAATTCTGGTTTCTCGCGGGAGGATGAAATAGATTGCCCTTCGGAGAGTGGCAACGCTATCCCTCGCGTGGCGTCTTCGGGCGTCGGCCATCGAGAGTGACGACCACGATGTACGACACGACCACGATTGACAGCACAGCACTGAACCGCGAACCGCGGACTGGCAAACAGGGAGATGACGAATTGGATGCGCCGAGCGGAGGTGTCTGGCGATGACGCATCCGAACAGACCGGACGAACCGCTTGGTCCGTCTCGCGAGCGACTGAAATTCCGAGAAGAGTTGGACGTTCCGGATGAGGTCTGGGAGTGTTTAGACGAGGAAGGTGTGAGTGCTCGTAGCGTTCTGAATCTCTTCCGCCTCCACTCCGAACACGAGCAAGCGTATCGGTCACTACTTCATTGGATTCGGTCTGGAGGCCGAACTCGACTCGAATTGTTGCGTCGGCTGGTGGAGCGACGACACGGCGTCGGATATGATACTCTTGCGGAAGAACTCGAACTAAGCAAGCGCCGGGTCAAGGGGTTCGTTGGCGACCTCCGAGACAAAGAAATCGTAGAGACGCCGGGACGACCTGCTCTCGTTCAGTTCACCAGCACAGAAATGCACCTTTCTCGCTAGCGATGTGGCGATGATGTTCTGACGTTTCTACCTAGCTAATCGCCAGAGGGAAAGCTTTCGTGAAGGGGTGTCTTCACGATAGCCACCCGTTATGGTACTGCTTGTTCTGTGTGTCTCGATTGGATACGTCTGTATCTAACCGATAGCGGTGGTTCTCTGTCCGTTTTCCTGTCCTTCCCCGTTTATAGAAGTGATCTCTAGTACAATTATTTTTTACTGACATTAATAAAATGGTTATTTTGTTAGAGGGTAGTAGAGTAGTTATATAGTGTTATAGTAGCTTTATTTATCTCTAACGCCTAATTTACAGCTTCAGCAACGACCGAACAGTCGTTCGCCTAGCGGGGTTTACCAACTACGGGGGGCTATTGTGCACCACGTGGTGCACAGAAGCTCCCCGTCCTGCGATTAGTATCTCCGATTCCGGAAGGAACCGAGAACAGCGACCGCGGAATCACCTGCATGGGTGGCTATCGTGAAGACACCCCTTCACGAAAGACCGCCGTCTTGCGATTAGAAGCGACGACCACTCTTCGGAAACTCCCTCCGGACTACCCGTGACAGTTCCAGAAGACGCCACACGGGTACTTTTGTGCATAGTAGTGTGCACAAAAGCGTCCCTTCTTGCGATTAGTATCCCTAACTGTCTCCCTCTCCTTTCTCCCCTCCGCACCTCCCCTCTTTCCTCACCCTCGACCGCGCCGCGGCCACCCCGCGGCGGTGCCGCGACCGCGTTCGGCTGTGTCACGGGCCGAAACCCGCCGCTAGGCGGGTGCGCAAAAATTTTGGAGAGCGAACCTGCCAACGTGGTCACCGACTGTCCGACGAGTCTCGTATCACTTCCACCAAGCTGTAAACAGTCTCTCGGCAGTGGCTTCGACCGTCTCGACTACATCGACCACGATGACTCGCGTTCGCAGGCCATAGCTCTCGCTCACGGTCGTAGGTTCAGGAAGCAAGTTGTGTCGCCACCGAGCTGGGTTGGCAGGTGGGTGGGTGGGGGATGAGGGGAGTATGGGTTAGTCGCGTGGCGACACATGACTACGTATGACGTACAGCCTTCTTATTATATGGCTCCTAAACCCCGCTTAGAGGCGGTTTTTCGAGGTTGACCGGAGAATAACCTGTTCCGCGAGAAGCTTACAGAACCGCTATTTTCCACAACGGTCTCCGGGTCATATATACACGACTCTCCAAGTTGTCGGTAGGGGTTTCGATGCACGACTATACTGGCTTCCAGCGCGACCTGTTGTTCGTCCTCAACGGACTCGAGGACCCGAACGGACAGGACATCAAACAAGAACTTGAACGCTCACAGAACCGTAGCATCCAACACGGTAGACTGTACACTAACCTCAACACGCTGGTCGAAGAAGGCTTCATCAAGAAGGGCAAGCACGACGGCAGAACGAATCGTTACGAGTTGACCGACCAGGGACGAAAAGTGCTGCAAGACCGCTGGCACTGGCAGTCCGAGTACATGCCGAAAGAGAGTGCATAGCGTACAGAACTACCGTATCGACTGACCGATTCTCACCCGTCCGGACGACGATTCTTCTCCGCGACGTAACCGACGTACCCGACGTACCTAGTCGCACAGTCCGGCCCGCATCGACGCGACGAGCGGCGACACTCTGCTGAGAGGAGACGCTAAGACATCCAGAGAACGAAGAGATAGAGCAGAACAGGAGAAATAGAGCCGCCGACAAACAGTGGGCGCTAGTCGAGATATCCGAGGTCGGCGAGTCTGTCTTCGACGCCTTGCCCGGCTTTCGTCTCGGGCGTCGCGCCCGTCGAGTTGTACTCGCGGTAGGCGTGGGCACCGGCGTCCTCGACCAGCGGAATCGCCTCGCCGTCCATTCGGTCGCTGTATGGGACGCTCATCGCCGAGAGTACGGTGGGTGCCACGTCGTACAGATGCGGATGCTCGGGCATTCCTTCGGGGTCGATGGCGTCGCCGGTCGCCGCGATGACGCCGTCGCGCTTGTGGTTCCAGATGTCCGTCTTCACGAACTGCTCGCCGAGCAGTTGGTCCGACAGGAAGTGGCGGAACTCGTTAGGGACGATGACGATGTCGGGAGCGTCCTCCTCGTACGGCCCGTCGAAGTACTCTTCGCGCGGTGCGACTTCCGCGAACATCGGTTCGCCGTCGGGAGTCTCGACCCGTCGGAGCTTCTGAATGAGTTCGGCGCGAAGGTCGTCGTACTCACTTTCCGGGACGACACCGTTCGGTTCGCGGCCCGCGAGGTTGATGCGAATGCCGAGTTCGGTCCGCGAGCGCAAGTACGCCTGCGAATTCTGGAAGTCAACCTGCTTGTTCCCGGTTCGAGTGACGTTCTTGGGCGCGTATCGCTTCGCCACTTCTGCGAGGTTCACCTTCTCCAGCATCTGGCGGATGCGACTCGCTGTGACGCCGAACTCCGCGGCCTTCGCGGCCATCTGTTCGGCCATCGACGGCTCCCACGACTCCACGTCTTCGCCGTCTTTCAGGTCGTCGCGGATGGGACCCCACCCGGGCATCCCTTTGCCACCCATGGTCTCCTCGACGTAGCCCTCTTGTTTGAGGAACTCGTTGACGCGGAACTCGTACTCTTCGTAGTGGCCCATCCCGTGGTCGCTGACCAGAACGACGTTATCGGGGTCACAATGCTCCAAGACCTTCCCGATTTGGCGGTCGGTCTCGTCGTAGACTGCATCGACCATCTTCTCGTCGCCTTCGAACTCGTGGAAGACGGTGTCGGTCCGCTGGAACTGGAGGAAGCCGAAGTCGGGTTCGTGTTCCTCGACGAGATAGCGGAACGCTTCGCCGCGCATTCGAGCGAGATTTCGGTACTCGCGCTTCTTGTCCAGCTTCGTCACTTCGCCGTCGTCTCGCGAGTAGCTCGGATAGACGCGGTACTCGCCGACTGCGTCGCGGACGTCTTCGAGCGTGCCGCGTGGGTAGCAGGTCGGATTCTCCGGGCCAATGAAGCCGGGGACGATGGCACCGTCGATTTCGTCCGGCGGGTGGGTCACCGGCGCGTTGAGGACGACGCTGCTGTAGCCCTGTTCGTCGAGGACGTTCCAGATGGCGTGTTCGTTGACGTTGTCGCCGGTGACGACCGACCAGTCGTAGCCGTCGTAATCGACGAACCCGAACGCACCGTGCTTGGCCGGATTGACTCCAGTGTAGATAGAGGGCCACGCACTCGGTGTCCACGGTGGAATTTGGGACTGGAGCGGGGCTTCCGCGCCTTCGCTTTCAGCTTGGTCGCTGTCGCTCTCGTCGCTTCCCTTCCCGCGAATAGCGTCGATGTTCGGGATGACTCCGTCCTCAGAGAGTCGCTCGAACACGGGCAGACAGCCCGCGTCGATGCCGATAACCAGCATCTCCATGCCGTCGTCACCGCTCACGGCGACTCACCTCTCGTCGTTCGCCCCGTTCGACTGCCGTTACTCGTACACATTACGTAGAGCAACGGCTTCGACGCATTTGTTTATGAGTCGGATAAGCGTTTGTTCCGACTGCGACCGCTGAAAAAGGGACCGCAAAGAGCGTTCTACCCCGCTCGTTACGCGGACGCGTCTACTCGTTACGTGGACGCGTTGGTACTGGTGGTGTTCGTCGATTCCGTGGTAGAGTTCATCGATTCCGTCGTGGTGTCGTCCATCTCGCCTGCATCTTCGTCCATTCCACTGTCGGCGTTGGATCTGGACCTGTCGCCGCCCATGTCTCGACTACTTGTTCCCGCGCTACTATTTGCCGGAGCTTCGCCCCCGCCACCAGAGCCGGCACAGCCAGCGAACACTAGCATCAGAGCCATAACGCCGGTAGCTACCTTGAGTCGGGTCATGGTCTATCTTCCACACGTTCGGATAGTGCGGTTGATACATATGCCGAAATTACCGTTTTCGCGGCTCATAGCCTTAGAGAAGCCAAAATTAATTATATTTGTAATGGGGGAATGGACCACGTCCCGAAACTGTGTGTGAACTGAATATATCTAGAAGACGCCAAACTTGGCTATTTTTCAGCCGCTTTCTTTCTCACCGATAGCTGTGGCAAGCAATGGCTAGTCTCGATGACGACAGTCTCTCAGCGTGTTATTTGACACTCTTTAAGCGTGAAACGGATGGAACGGTTGGGAACGTTTACTCCTTTTTTCCCTTTGACGATGTAGAAGATTCATATAGTCATGAGCCTCGCTGACAGCATATCGAAAGAAGTTACGGCGGAAAGTTATCAGCCGACCAACGAAGACTTCCAAGCGGCGCTGGAAGAACTGCTTCGCGCGGCGGACAGTCACGACGTCGAACTCGAACGAGCGTACGACTTCCGAACTGATGGGAACCAGCCGGACTGGATGGTAGACATCTCCCGTCTGAAGAAGCGTCGTTGATTTCGCGGAGACGGAGTTTCGAGACGGCGGAGGCTCGTTTGCGTCGGCTACGGTTCCCGCCCGCCCGGCCACCAGTATTTAATAGCTGGATATACGAAAGGAAACGCTTTGCTGGGTATGGGTTGATTTTGACGTATGGTTCAGCTACTGTGGCGTCCGAGCAGTCGGTCCCGTTTGGGGTCAGGTTCGGACGTCGGCGACTCTGTGGTTCCACTCCGCGAATATCCCGAACTCACGCGAACGCGGGCAACTTGAACATGGAAGAGCGCGACGAACAGGGAAACGAGGAACCGATGACTCCGACGGAGTTTCGAACCGAACTGGCGGACTTGCTTCGACGTGGCTCTCAAGGCGAAATCTCGTTCGACCGTGCGTGGACGTTTCGGGACAGTCAGATGGACATTCCCGATTGGATGGTCGAAATAACTGAACTTCAGAAGTGCGACGACGATTAACTGTTTTCCCGCGCTTACCGCCCGACAACCGATTATACAGTCGATAATAAAGTGTCGAGTCGCCGTCAACCACTATCGACAGCAATGATGGGCGTCTGCGGTGTCGTCGGTACAACGGACCTACGACCAGCAGCAGGCGCTAACACACTCGCCCGCCGTGAGTTCGACGCTACTAATACGCCAGCGGAGGAGGTTGAAGCATCGACTCACGTGATAGTACAGATTGTCGAGTACATCCCTCTATGACTGATAGTCGGGGATTCCTGTTTACAGCAAGATGAGCCGTGTCGGCCGATATGAACTCGTACGAACGTCCGAGAACGCCACCAGCGAGTAGCGTCCTCGCTCGGGAGCAGGTGCAACGATGAACAAGGAGATATTCGGCGTCTTTGGTGACACAGATTTATCGGAAATTCGGACAGAACGGGCATTCGACGCCGTCGTCTCCGGCCCTTCGATGACCGTCGCCGTCCGTGACCCAGCACTCGGTATTCCGGGTCGGAGCGCGGTCTACGAAGACGAGCGCGGGTGTTGTCTCGTCTGGGGCGAGGCGTTCTCCGCGGCTGATGGTGTCGCGGACACTGCCGAGTGGTTCTTCGAGCGATACGCGCAGGACGGTCGAGCAGCATTCTCGGAACTGAACGGGTCGTACTTGGCGTGCGTGGACTACGAGGGCGACGCCGTCGTCGCTACTGACCCGATTCGCTCTTGGGAGTGCTTCTACACCGACGCCACCGGCGTCCGAACGTTCGGCTCGGACATCGGTTCGCTCCGGTCGATACTCGACGAGCCATCGGTGGACCGGCACGCACTGCTCGAATTTCTCCACCTCGGGACGGTACTCGGGGAGCGAACTGTCTTCGACCAGATTCGCCGCGTACCGTTCGACGGCTATCTCACTCCGGCAGAGACGGCCGAACTCGACCGGTTCGTCTACGACCCGTGCGACGCCGACGAATTCGACCACGTCGGCGAACTCGCCGACCGACTTCGGAGTGCCATCGCCCGCCGTTCGCACTACCCCGGAACGAAGGGGCTGTTGCTGTCTGCGGGTCAGGACTCTCGGACGCTGCTCTCCCAAATTCCGGACATCGAGCGGTGCTACACCCTCGGCCGCGCCGGTTCACAGGAGGTAGATGTCGCCGAGCGGTTGGCCGAGCAGTACGGCTCGGACCACGAGATACTGGAACCGTGCCGCCGGTATCTGTTCGCCGCGGGCGAGAAAGTCCGGTACTCCCAGGGCATCAAAGAGTCGCTGCACATCCACCACGCCGCCTACGACGTGGACATCGAACTCGATACGATGTACCACGGATTACTGTACGACACGCTGTTCAAGGGATATTTCCTGCAAGAGGAGACGCTCGACGTTCTCGGATTAGAGATTCCACTCAAGCGCCTCGACGACAACCCTCGACCCATCGATTCGCTGTTGGACACGCTCGGTTTCCTCCCCGACGGGAGCGACCGACTCGCTGACTGCGTGACGCCAGCGCTCGACAGTCTCGGCTTCGACGCGGACCTCGAAATCGCCGACCCCGAAGCGTTCCTCGAAGACAGCCTCCGGTCGGAGCTTCGTAGGTGTTGGTCGCGCGCGGACTCGGTCCACAACCTGATGGACGTACTCATCATTCGAAACCAGCCTGCGCTTCCGTTCCGCGTCCACCTCGCGGACAACTACCTCGAAGCGTTCGTCACCATCGACAGCGAGTTGCTGGACTGGCACCTTCGAACGCCGCCGGAACTGCGGAACCGCGACACCGTTCGAGCGGCTATCCGCCGACTCGACGACGACATCTACCGACACCGGCCGCCGGACAAACCGTACGATTCCCACCATCTCAACCAAATCGAGCGGTTCGCCCGCCGGAAACTGCCGTTCTTCGACAGCTTCGACCCGGCGTGGCCCGACCGCCGGAAGATGTTCCACCAGAGCGAGATGGGCGAGCGACTGTTCCCCGACGCCACGACCGTCCAAGACCTCCCACCACGTCAGCAACTCCGGGTCAACGACCTTCGCTGGTGGTTCGGCGAGCCACGAGAAAAACCGACGTGACTCACCCGTACGCCGAAATATCGGTCACCACTCGGGACGAGCCGGTCGAACTCCCACGCGCGTAGAAATTTACTCCTTGTCGAAGCTACCCCCTGTCGAAGAACTCTACTCCTCGCCGAAGACCCTCTGTACCCCTCACCGAAGACCCGTCTTTACTCCTCGTCGATGAACTTCTGTTCGGCGTCGGTCTCGCCGACCCACTTCGGCGTTCCGCTGAGAACGCCTTGAAGCTCTGTCAACGGCTCCCCGGCCGTGAGACCGTGTTCGGTAATCTCGAACTCTCGTAGGGTGCGCTCGAAGTCGCTGGTCCGCTTTTTCAGCACGCCGATGGCTTTCCGAAGTTCACCTTGCACTTCCATGTGCCGAAGGACGACGATGTTGTCCGCGAGGTAGCTGATGCCGGAGTCGGTCGCACGGAACTCGCCCGTGACGCCCGCCGTTTCGTCCACCAGGATGACGGTGACGCCCATATTCTTCAGGTAGCGACCGAGCAAGTGCAGTTTCCGGACGAGGTTGTCCTCCTCGCCGCGGAGCGCAAGCTTGTAGCCGTCGATGCCGTCCAGCATCACGATGTCGGTATCGTTCTCCTCGACTTCGCTCTTGACCATCTGGGCGAACTCCTCCGCAGAGTGGTTCAGCGGTTCGACCTCCTGTACGGAGAGCACCTCTTGGCCCAACATCTCTTCGACGGGAATGTTGACGGCTTCGCTGCGTTCGAGGAACGTCGGTTTCGTCTCCTCGAACATGTACATCACCGACCGCTCCCCACGTCCAGCCGCTTCCTTCACGAACTGCGACCCGGTGGTCGTCTTTCCGACACCGGTCGGTCCGCTGATGATGGTGATGGTTCCGCGCTCTAACCCGCCACCGAGCAGGTCGTCTATCTGTGGAACGCCCGACGACAGCGGCTCTGAGACGAACTCGCTGTCGTGTTTTTCGGGTTGTATCTCGGGATACACTCGAATGCCGTCGTCGCCGATGGACAGCGAGTGGGTCCCGCTCTGCGTTCCAGAGCCACGGAACTTGGGCACCGAAATCGTTCGGCCACTGCTGTCGCGCGCGAGTTCTATCATACCGTCGCTGAGGAACTGGAGGTCTTCGTCCGACGACTCGCTCGTGTTCTGGGAGGTGAACAGCACCGTCGCCCCTCGCTCGCGGAGATACTGCATGAACGAGATGACCTGCTTGCGGAACTGGTACTCGTCGGCCGTGAGATACCGTAACTTCGTCAGCGGGTCGATGAACACTCGGTCGGGCGAGAGCGCTTCGACGCGGTCGGTAATCTTGGTGGTCAGTGGGTCCTGTTCGACTTCGTCGGGAGCGAAGATGTCGTAGGACTGGTCTTGCGAGAACACCTGTGACTCGGGAGAGAGGTCTAAAAACTCGACGTCGCCGATATCGATGCCGACGGAAGCGGCGTTGGTTCTGATGTCTTCCTCCGTCTCTTCGAGGTTGACGTAGAGCGCGGTCTCGTCTTCGCGCTTCGCGGTCAGAAAGTTCAGACCGAGGATGGTCTTGCCAGTTCCAGGGTCGCCCCGAACGAGATAACTCCTGTTCGGGACGAGACCACCTTGGAGGATATCGTCCAACCCTTCCGTACCGGTCGAGATTCGCTCTGGGAAACGCCCGCTCATGCTACGGAACTTACGTATCGACCCATCAGACGGTTCGATAATAAAACCCCAAGGTGTATCGCTCCACTACGAAGTGTACTCGAAATTTTATAACACCGGCCTAAGTTCAGCTCAACGTAGAACAAACGACGAAACGAAACCTAACCTTATCTACTTTAGTATCGTACACTTCACTAATGAGCATCCTAGCCGAGTTCAGTGTCCCAGCGGAGAAGTTCCTGCTCGGCACAGCACTGAAGACCGTCCCAGAGGTCGGAATCGAAGTCGAACGCGTCGTCGCCGACGAGCGAGAAATCACGCCGTACTTCTGGGCAGTTGGAACGAACTTCGAGGCGTTCGAAGCAGCGATGGAGACCGACTCAACGGTCGATAGCATCGGTACGCTCGAAGAACACGACGACAAGCGCTTCTATCGGGCGTCGTGGAACGACAACAACAGCGGCATCTCGTTCGCCATCTCCGAGACGGAGGCGACGATTCTCACCGCCCAAGGGACCGCAGACGGGTGGGAACTTCGTGCGTTGTTCCCCGAAGAAGAGTCGCTCTCGAAGTTCCACGACTTCTGTGCGACCTACGGTCTCGAATTCGACCTCTCACGGCTCTACGAGTCTCGCAATCCCGAAGCAGTCGGGAAGTACGACGTCACCGAGAAACAGCACGAAGCCCTGACTGTGGCAGCAGAATCCCAGTACTTCTCGGTCCCGCGTGGAGTCACGCTCGAAGAACTCGCCAACGACCTCGACATCTCCCCGAACGCACTCTCGACCCGTCTCCGCCGGGGACACAACAACCTCATCGAGAACACGCTCCTCCACAAGACGGCCAAAAATGGAAATTCACTAGCAAATAGTGACTGACCACTCTATTAATTGAGATTCAGACGGTTCGGCCGTGTATTTATAATAGCCGTGAGTGATACTGCCTCGCTTTTATATGCCCCCGGTCTCTTTTTCCTACTGAAAGTCTCTCGGAGAAAGTACGTTTGAGGATGGTGCCAAATCACGTTGCGGATGGAAGGGTGCGTCGTGACGGTACGGAGGCGGTCGGAGTGACCCGGCAACGCCACGCTACCTCGCGACGATTAAACACATACTGACTGCCCTCCCGAAACAGCAATAGATTAATACTCGCGATGGATATATATCCTACTACTCGGCACCATCTTTCAAAATTGGGGAAACAACTGGCGATACTGCACAACAACGAATGAACATCGATACATCGGACAGGAGGCAACTCGAACGTGCTTCGAACGTACTCCTGCTAGCACCGTTGACGCCGACTGGTAATCGGGCGTGTTTAGAGCTACTGACAGCGACGACGCCGCCGGAGCAGACGAACGTCGCCGCAGTGACGTACACGCCACCGCCGGAGACGTGGATATCGGACTGGAACGCACATATGGAGACGCTTCCTGCCGAGTTGGCGTTCATCCACGCGAACAAGGTTCAGACGGACGCAGACGAGACGAACACTGAAGCGTTACCACCCGACACGACCGTCGCACGAGTCGATCCGAACCAGCCGATGGACATCATCGCACCGCTGAGCGAACAGCTTACGCGGTGGCAGACGAACGACGATCAGGCTGTCATTTCCGTCCAGACCTTGTCTATCCTGCTGGAGTACGTCGATTTCGACACTGCGTTCCGCTACTTGCACATCCTCACTCACCGTGTGCAGTCTGCGGACGCAGTCGGCTACTACCACATGGACCCGGACATCCACGACGCCGAGACCGTCAACACGCTGAAGACGCTGTTCGACGCCGTCGTCGAAGTGTCCGCCGACGAGGACGAGTGGTCGGTCAAAGAGACGTACGGCGACCGAAGTGCGACGAGCGACCACGCCCAATCGCACGAGACAGAAACGGCTGGGGACGATTCGGACGGTGGGCTGTTTTCCGCGGTTCGAAACTCACTGACAGGGCTGTTCTCCAGTTCTTCGGAGTCAGACGACGCGAACACCGCCGAGACGGCCGGCGACGAATCCGACTCAACGGTCGGGTCGCCGCCGACGAACGCCCCAGCGGCTGGAAACGACGACGTTTCGGGTCCCGACAGTGAGTTCAGCGACCTCCCGGAGGACGCGATGCTCACCGACGAGGACCGCATCCGGGAACTACTCACGCAGTACGGTGGCCGGATGAAACAGACCGACGTTACCGACGAGACCGACTGGTCGAAATCGACGGTCAGTCGGAAGCTCTCGAAGATGGAGGACAAGGGTCTCATCACCCGCGTTCAAGTCGGTCGGGGCAACCTCGTCTTCTTGAGTGGCTACGAACCGGAATCGACTAAATCGCCGTTCGAAAAGGAGCTGGACTGACTGATGAGGCCAAATGACAAACGAATGGACGCCTGTTCGTCGCGAGAGTTGGCGAGCGGAGGACAACGAAACACAGTCGCTGGAGTCCCACAATGAGTGAATCAGTGCAAAGCGGAGGAGAAATCGGAGCGGAGTCCGACGAACCGACGGTGCTCATCGTTGACGACGAGCAACCGATAACGGACGCGTACGCACAGTGGTTAGAGAACGACTACGAGGTTCGGACTGCCTACAGCGGTTCCGAAGCACTCGACGAACTCGACGACACCGTGGACGTCGTGTTGCTAGACAGGCGGATGCCCGACCTCTCCGGTGAGGACGTACTCACCGAGATACACGAGCAAGACCTCGGCTGTCGCGTCGCGCTCGTCTCGGCAGTCGAACCCGACTTCGACATCCTCGAACTCGGTTTCGACGCCTACCTCGAAAAACCCGTCTCGGAAGCCGACGAGCTTCGCGAGACGGTCGAGACGCTACTCCGCCGAACGACGTACGACTCCCAGATGCAGCAGTTCCTCTCGCTCGCGACCAAGAAGGCGGCCCTCGAAGCGAAGAAGAGTCGTGAGGACTTGGAAGCCAACGAGGAGTACGCGAAACTACAGTCGCAGTTGGCGGAACTCAGAGAACACTTGTCGAGTACAGCGACTGGCCTCGACGACGAGGACCTCCGGGCGGAGTTCCACGAAGGACGGTAACGCTCACTGTATCCGAAGCGATATATACAATAATATTTAAACATACAACAATGGTCGAAGGGTCGCCGCAACGAATCTCGGCCGGAACTACTGGACTAGACGACGTTCTCTGCGGTGGTTTCATCCCCGGCCGAGGATATCTCGTTCGCGGCGAACCAGGTACCGGCAAGACGCTGTTGGGTATCAACTATCTACTCGCTGGCGCAGACGACGGCGAGACGGTCCTCTACGTCAACTTAGAGGAGAGCGAACGGGAAGTGAAACGAAACGCCGAGGCGGTCGGCGTGGACCTCTCGGAAATCGACTTCCTCGACTTGAGTCCGAACTCCGAGAACTTCTCGGAGGGCCAGTCGTACGACATCTTCCTCCCGAACGAAGTCGAAGGCGAACCACTGACGGAGGCAATCACGAACCGCATCGAGGAAATTTCGCCGTCTCGGGTGTTCATCGACCCACTCACACAACTGCGACATCTCACCGCCGACGAGTACCAGTTCCGCAAGCAAGTCATCTCACTGATTAGTTATCTTCGAGAGCGCGACTCGACCGTACTATTTACCTCCCAAAACACGAGCGAGTCGTCGGACGAAGACCTCCAGTTCCTCAGCGACGGCATGATCGAACTCTCTCGTGGATCTGCCGGACGAACGATTTCGGTCCCCAAGTTCAGGGGCTCGGACGTTCGAAGTGGCACTCACGCGCTCCGAATTTCGGACGCGGGTCTCGAAGTGTATCCGAAACTCTCGCCGAGCGAGACCGAACGGGAGTTCGAACTCGAATCGGTTCCGTCGGGCGTTCCGGCGGTGGACGAACTACTCAACGGCGGTCTCGAACGTGGCACCGTGACTGTTCTGAGCGGACCGACCGGCGTCGGCAAGACCACGGCCGGGACGCAGTTCATGAAAGAGGCGGCGGGTCGCGGCGAGCGGTCGGTGATGTACATGTTCGAGGAGACGAAACCGACGTTCCTCGAGCGCAGCGAAGCCGTCAACATTCCGGTCAAGGAGATGCTCGACCACGACACCCTGTCGGTCCAAGAGGTCGAACCCTTGAACCGTTCCGCCGAGGAGTTCGCTCAGATGGTCAAAAACGAGGTCGAGGAGCGCGACACGTCCATCGTGATGCTGGACGGCATCGACGGCTACAAGCTCTCGCTCCGCGGCGAGGAGAACGAACTCGTTCGAAAACTGCACACGCTCTGTCGTTATCTGAAGAACATGGGCGTCACCGTCATCTTGGTAGAGGAGGTGGGCGGAATTAGCGGTGACTTCCAAGCGACCGAGGTGGGAATCAGCTATCTCGCCGACAACATCGTCTTCCTGCGACATCTCGAACTCGACGGCGAGATGCGGAAGGCCGTCGGCGTGCTGAAAAAGCGGACCAGCGACTTCGAGCGCACCCTTCGGGAGTTCGAAATCACCGAGCACGGTCTCAGAGTCGGCGAACCGTTGTCAGGCGTTCGAGGAATCATGAGCGGACAACCTGAACTCCGAGGGTCGAGCGACGACTAACGATGACTGCTGGTCCGGAGTCCTTCGGTAGCCCGTCTGCCGACTCTGCCGTCGACCGTATCTTGCTGTTGGTCGACCACGACCAGAATCGACGACTGCTCGCCAACTGGCTCGCTCCGACCTACACTGTTCTCACGCCGGACCCGGACCGAGAACCGCTGGACAGTGCGTTCGATCTCTGTCTGGTGGACGAGTCGTCGTTCACGCGCAACCTCGAAGACCTCGAAGCGCGGAAGTCGGCCGCGAACCCGCGATTTCTTCCGTACTTGCTAGTGACACAGACGCCGTCTCCGGCCCGAAACCCGGAGATGTGGCAGTACGTGGACGAAGTCATCACGAGCCCCGTCGAAAAAGCGATACTCCGCGCGCGTATCGACGGCCTGCTCGAACGTCGTCGCTTGTCGCTGGACCTCTACCAAGAGAAAGAGCAGAGCGAAGAGCGGTTTCGAACGCTGTTCGACACCGCTCCGGACCCAGTCTTCGTCCTCGACGCCGACGGCCGAATCCGTGCAGTCAGCGACGCCTTCCGGCGACTGACCGGACTCGTGGACGCCGACATCGTCGGCTATCCGCTCGCCGACATCGAGGCGTTCCCCTCGAACGCGGTCGAGAAACTCAACGAGGACTTAGAGGAGCGTACGGCCGACGACGCGACCGCCCGAACGCCGTACACGGTCACGTACACCACCCGAGAGGGTGAGACGCGATACGCGGAAGTGAATACGGCACCGGTGCCGGGCGAGAGCAACACCGAGATTATCGGCGTCCTTCGTGACGTGACCGAGCGCCGACAGCGCGAGGCAGAGCTAGAGCGCAAGAACGAGCGACTGGACGAGTTTGCTAGCATGCTCGCTCACGAGTTGCGCAATCCGCTCGGCATCGCACAGGTGTATCTCAACATGGCCGAGTCGGAGGGTGACGAGGAGTCGTTCGACCAAATCGACAACGCGCTCAAGCGCATGGACCGGATGATAGACCGACTGCTCGACCTCGCTCGCCGTGGCGAAACTGTCGGTGAGACTCACCTCGTCGATCTTCACGCCGCCGCCAACGAGGCGTGGTCTCAGGTAGTCGCCCCCGACGCGGACCTCGTCGTAGACGTGGACGCGACGGTACAGGCGGACCCACAGCGGTTACGCGAAGTCTTCGAGAACCTGTTCCGAAACGCGGTCGAACACGGCGGTGACGACGTGACCGTGGAGGTCGGCACAATCGACGAGGCCGACGAGTCGTCGGCCGGTATCTACGTCGAGGACGACGGGTCTGGCATTTCCGAAGAGAAGCGCGTCGATATTTTCGACCGTGGCTACAGTGCGGCAGAGAGCGGCGTTGGTCTCGGACTGACCATCGTCCGGCGCGTGGTGGAAGCTCACGACTGGAGCATCTCGGTCACCGAAGGAGACTACGGTGGCGCACGATTCCAGATTACGGACATATACGTGGAGTGACTAATTTTGAAAGAAACGCTGAAGCCACGGTTTTCGCGGTTTAAACGGAGTGAAACGGTACGGGACGATGTCTGCAACGATTTGGAACTGCGTAATCGGCTACTAACGTCAGCCCGACTACCCTAAACTCTCCATTTCCATGTACTAAGCCTGAAACTCTCGAAATCACGCTAATTGGCCGTTCGAAACGGTATGCAATGCCTGCGACGGCTTTACGGCTTTATTACTTTCAAGTCTATAGACTATCTTAGGCCAATGAGCACGACAGAACATTCCACTCCGGATTCGGCCGGTCCCGACGCACAGGGCGACGTAGATGAGCAGAACGAACTGTTGGAGAAAGACGACATCTTCCACATCCTGCAGAACCAGCGTCGGCGCGACTCGCTGCGCTATCTCAAGAAGGCGGACGAGACCGTCCGCATGCGAGACTTGGCAGAGCAGGTCGCTGCATGGGAACACGACACGACTCTGCAAGCGCTGACTTCCGACGAGCGCCAGCGCGTCTACATCGCTCTGTATCAGTCGCACCTGCCGAAACTGGACGAGGAGGGCATCATCAACTACAACCAGAGTCGCGGTATCGTCGAACGCACCGAGCAGGCGGCACAACTCGACCCGTATCTCGGTGACAGCGACGACGACGAGGCGACAGATGCGCAGAGCACGATGCTCGACAAACGCGGCAGTTACTACGGTGGTGTGCTCGGGCTCAGTACGCTCCTCCTCGGTGGTGCAGCGCTTAACCTTTCGCTCCTCTCGCTCCTCAGTGTCGCCGCGGTCGGCGTCGTCGCGCTGACTGCGTTTACTGTACTGGCGATGGATCAGTTCGGTAGCAGCGAGTAATCTTCTCTACTGACGTGTAGTGTTGGCCACGGGGGCGTGGCTCGACAGGGTTCTCGAACGACCGAATTCTCACTACCTGCCGGGTACGGACAGTCGTCTAAGACGAATATACGTACAAGGCAGAAATACGAATAAAAGTATAAGGCGGTTTAGACGGCACGGTCGCACATGACCTTTCGCGTCTGCGTGACCAATCAGAAAGGAGGGACTGGCAAGACCACCGTCGCGGTCAACGTGGCCGGGGCACTGGCCAACCGTGGCAACGACGTACTGCTCGTAGACCTCGACCCGCAAGGGTACGCGACCGAAGCGACCGGTGTCGCGGAGGCCTACGACGATACCGAGTTCACCCTCCACGACGTGTTGCTCGAACTCGACAATATCGACCGACTCGGTGACCTCGTCGAAGACGGCAACGAGTTCGACGTGGTGCCCTCGAACGCGACCCTGACCGCGAAGAACACCCAGACGCAACTCCAACAAGCGAAGGGTGGCGAACGGCGACTGCGGATGGCGCTCGACCGCTTCGACCGCCAGTACGACGTGATCGTCGTCGATTGTCCACCGGGCTTGGGTGCACTGACGGACAACGCACTACTGGCGACTGGCAACGTTCTCATTCCTGCCGAGACGAAGGCCACCTCCATGCGTGCGCTCGAACTGCTGAAAGACCAGATCGACAGCCTCGGTATCGTCTTCCCGAACATGGAGATTCGACCGGTCGGACTGGTCGCGAACGAAGTTCGCACCGACGGCGTCTCCGAAGAGATGTTAGAGTGGTTCGAGCAGGTGTTCGGCGAGTCGGTGCCCATCTACGAGGTGCGAAAGCGGGTCGCGCTCCAGCGCGCGATGATGAACGGGCGGTCGATTCTCACGCACGACGAAGACTGCGACATGGAGGCTGTGTTCGATGACATCGCTGCCGGTCTCGAACAGGAGGGTGGTCTCGCATGAGCGGCGACAGTGACGACCGAGCGGAGAAACTCGCCGGTCGATGGGGTCCGGAGTCTGACTCCGAAACTGAAACCGAAGGCGACGATTCTGAGTCCGGAACGAGCGACGTCGAAGAAGTAGCATCTGCTAGTGACGACATTGAAGGTACACTGGCCGAACAGACAACCGAGACACCAGACGACAGTGACGGAGACGAACTCACCACGCGCGAGATGCAGTCTCAGATGCTGTATCTCGACCCCGAACTGTATCGGGAACTCGACCTGACCTTCGAAGAACTGAAACTCCGCTACCGGCGCGAGCGCGACGACAAACTCCAGAAGAACAAGGACTTCTATGCTGGTCTGCTCCGACTCGGACTGGCGCAGTTGGGCGACGTTCGAGAGCGTGAGTTGGACGAAATCGAAGACGACCTCGATTTGTAGCGAAGTTCTGGCTCCAATAAGCCGCTCGCTCTTCGTCTCGGGATTCTAAGTCGGCGAATATCCGCCGACTCGAGACATTAGTTGATTTTCTATCTTGTTCACGGGAACAAACAGACGTATTCACACCGTCAGACCCACGAATACCCCCGCTACTACTGGCTGTTATTTGATGAATTGAAGAACGCTATACAAATTCTGTGGCCTCCTTTGCCGGGTCACTTCCACTGGGCTGTGAAACCTCATATAAATAACTCGATTCGTAGGAAGTTCCGTCGAGTCAATCTGATGCCCACCGTCGGCCGAGCAGGCCGCGGCGCAGCGTCGGCGTAGACTCCTCGGTCAACGACGGGTCAAGCGCCGACATCGACGCCTACGCGAGCGCGGGCGAAGAGATCCGCGTGGTCGAAGCGCACGAGAACGCCTCGACTGGGGGCTACCACTACAGCGTCCAATTGCGACAGGTTCTCTGAAGTGGGTGTTCTTTCTTTGGTCTCTAGCGGAACAGCGACAGCAACTCGTTCGTCGCGTAGTGCATCGAAGGAAAAACTCCGTATCGCAGTCATCGCACGACTGCTGGGTATTTTGTGGTGGCTGATGGTGGACACGGGTGTGGCACCCGCTATCCGTTTTTTCACCGCCTGACTCTAAAGGAGTTAGGCAACAGCAGGGTGAAAGTGAAAATGAAACCCGGCAGTTGCTGGAATGCTCGTAAACCCGCCAATTAGACCCTGATACACTAAATTCTGCTCACCGCTCGAACGAACTGCCGGTGAAAGTGAAACTAACGCGAGCTAGCACGAAAGTTACGACCGTCCGTGACAGTGAGCACGCCGAGTAGCGTCGAGCAAGAGCGTCAGTTCGACGGACCGGAATGGTCCGTGCTCCGTACCATCAGCCACCACGCTTATGAAATACGGAGCATCCGCGACATCGAACCGTACGGACATAATGGTGTCGGTGGGTGGGACGACGGCCCACGTTCGACTTCTGTCAGAACATCGCTTTGCTCCGGATGAGAACCTATCCGGCGGCTTAATGAAGGGATAAAAAACGGATACGCGGCGGATAATAAAACGTCCTAGCGATGAATCTTGGAGTAGCGCGGTTCGACTGACAGGGCTTTCGACGGGGAGAACATGGACTCGTGTAACGTACCAGTACAAATTTCAGACTCGTCACGCGATGGTGCGCTCATCGCTGAGGTCCACCTTCGGCATCCGAACCTCGTGCTGAGCCACGCTATTCAGGAAGTTCCGGACATGACGGTTCATCCAGAATATCAGTCTGTCATTAGTTCGGGACAGCGCCGACTCTTCTTCTCGGCGAGCGGGGAGGAGTTCGAATGCTTCGAAACTGCACTGGTCGAAGACCCCACTATCGACGACGAACTCTGCGTGGACGTGTTCTCTGACCGACGCGTCTATCAGGTGGAACTCGCCCCCGACGTTCGTCACTTCGCGCCGCAAATCGCGGAGTTGGGCGCTCGAATTCTCGAAATGCACAGCGAAGACGGGGGTTGGCTCGTCCAGATGCGGATTCCGTCACGCGAGATGCTCGTCGAGTTCCGCGAGTTCTGCGTAGACAACGACGTCACTTTCCACCTCAAGCAACTGTACAGTCCGGACCTCTCGGACCAACAGTACCGGACGACGGTCTCCGAAGAGCAGCGCCAGATGCTCGTGACCGCGTACGAAGAAGGGTACTACGACATCCCCCGAGGGATTTCACAGAACGAACTCGCCGAAGCGCTCGACATCTCGCCGTCGGCGGTCTCTCAGCGACTTCGTCGAGCGACCGCGGAACTCATCGGCCGGACACTCGCAGACGACGAGTGACGAACGAACGACGACTCGACGAGTGAAGGCTGGCTTATCGAACCCATAACAAAGCCCACAGCAACGCTCTATTTACCCAACACATGGGCCGAGACGTTCGGGTTCTGACTGCGAACCCCGACGCCGAGACCGTCGATACCGACGACGGACGCTGGATATTCTCTGGACTCCAGACCGAGACGCTACGAGAGGCGGTACGCGACGCCGATAGGCCGAAAGAGCTCCGAGAGACGCTCCCGGAGGTCACCGAGGACGCGACCGCCGTCTACGTCGAGTCGGGACGCGACGAACCGCGAGTCGAAGCGTATCGGAGCGTGACTGGCACGAGAGACATCTACTACCTCCGAGACGGGAGCGACGACCTCGTCGTGACTGACCACTTCAGAAACGCACTCGCACAGTTGGACGCCGAAGAACGCGAGGTGTCCGACGAAGTCGTCGCCGACCACCTGCTTTTCCGTGCGCCAATCGAGCCGCGAACGTACGCGACGCGCGTCAACGCGCTCGAACAAGGTGGGTGGCTTCGCTGGGACGGGACGAACGATGAATGGCAGACAGAACAAGTTGACCGACTCGAACCGGGGAATCCTTGCCCACCAGACGTCGCGAGCGCGTCTATCGACGCGACGTTAGACGACCTCCTCGAACAGGGCTGCGACGCAGAGACAGCGAACATGCTCTCGGGAGGCATCGACTCAACGCTCCTCCACACCTATCTCGACGACTCGCCAGCGTTCATCATGGGCGTCGATTCGCCGGAGTTCGCCTTCGAGACCGAGTACGCAAAGCGCGCCCGCCGAATGCTCGACACCGACCATCGAAAGGTCACCGTCGGCGAGGACGACTTCCTCAGTCATCTCGAAGCGAGCGTGGACGCGCTCGGATTCCCCTCTCACTACGCTCAGACCGTGACGACCGACGCAGCGCTCCGACGCGACGACGGGTACCGGTACCTCAACGGTGAGGGTGCAGACGCCCTCTTCGGTCTCACCGGGACGAAGGGACTCCGAATTGCAGCGTGGTTGGAGCCATTGCTCTCCGAACAAGTCGCCGATTCGTTGTCCGACGTCGCTCCAGACGCGGTCGCGGGGCAGTACAGTTCTCTGACTCGACTAGCCGACAGACTCCAGCGCCCAGTCTCCGACGCCGAGTCGTTCGCACAGCACCTCAGCTTCTTCACAGAACCGTCGCTCGCAGGTGAATTCGTCGGCGACTCGCTCGTCGCCGACCGCTTCCGCAAACAGGCAGAGTACGTTCGTGGCCGAGTCACACCGACGGCCAACGGCGACCGATTCGCCAAGCAAGCCGAGTTCGGTCACTTACTCAGCTTCTTCCGACACAACACGGTCAACCAGTGGCGACAGATCGGCTACGAACACGACCGAAGCTTCTTCACGCCGTTCAAGACGCGGAGCATGGCAGAGTGTGCACTCTCGGTCCCCCCGAAGAAGCGTTACATCCAGGGTGCGACGGCCGGACGTGACCTCACGCAGAAGTACCACCTCAAGTCGCTCCTGCAGCACCGGCTTCCGGAGTATCCGACACGTCAGAAGAAAGGCTCGGGGTCGCTTCCCATCGAACGGTACTTCGAGGACGGTGCGCTCGCGGACATCTTCGAGAAGTACGACGCGCCAAGCTTCGTCCCCGAACAGATGCGTTCGGACCACGTCGAGAGTTACGGACGGTTGACGTGGAATCTCATCACCTTCGCGGTGTGGCGCGACCGAATACTCGACAATCAAGACCTTTCGACCGTCTCTGGTTCACGTCAGTTGGCCTGACATTCGACAGAAGTGGGTCTGTCTGTCTGTCTGGTGTCCAAGCCATTTTGTTCGATTAGGGGAAATGTTTATGTGCGGAGAGTTTCGAAGAGCAGACGCACCATTCGGTGTTCATTGGCCTGGGCTCGCAACCCAATATCACTGCTACTGATCAACAACCGGGAGCTACGGCGCTGTTCTAGGGGTCGTAACTCTGTAGCTCGAACGAAGGTCTCCTCGCGCGCCACCACCAACCACCATCAGTAGCGTTTCATTAGTCGAAAAATTACAGCAGACAGTGAACTTCTATCGTCGCCGCAGACCGAATCCGCCGACGAGTGCGGCGAGTGCGACAGCACCGACTACCCCGGCCGCGACAGTTGTAGTTCCGTTTTTCCGTCGAATTCCCTCGAACGCAGCCCACGCCACACCGGGATACTGGCTCGAATCGACCGACGCGTTCGACAGGTGCTTGGTCCCCTCTAATAGCTGGCCGTCGGCGTAGAATTCCTTGGCGAGCAGCAACGCGTGGGTCGAACGGATGTCGTGACCTCTCGCCTCGAACTCTTCGACGTAGTCGGCGTGTTTGTCGAGGTACTCTTCGTCGGCCCCACGGATGATTTCGGGTGCTGGCGAACCGGTCCCGTACAGCGTGACCAGCGTCTCGTCCACGTAGGCGAGTTTGCCAGCTTCCAAGACGCGGACGACGAACTCCGGGTCCTGGAATCTGTCGAGCGTCTCGTCGAACCCACCGATTTCCTCGACGATTTCGCGCTTGACGACGAGTGTCGAGCCTGCACACGTCACGAACGTGTCGGCCAGTACGTCACCGATGAGTTCTCGGCCGCCCTCCTTTCGCTTTCTGTCGCCGTCGTTGCCGAGCATCCCCGCGACGACTTCTTCGAACGTGCCACTCGCGCCGGGAAGGTCGCGCTCGAAGTCGCAGTACGCCGCGACCCAGTCGTCCGCTTCGGCGTCGAGTCGGTCGATTTGCCGTTCGAGTTTCTCTTCGTGCCACACGTCGTCGGAGTCGAAGTATGCGATGTACTCCCCCGTCGCGGCTTCGAGACCCGTGTTTCGTGCTGCACACGCACCTTGATTCTCGTCGTGTGCGAGGTACGTCACGCGCTCGTCGTCGTAACCGGTGACGACGTCGCGCGTCTCGTCGGTCGATGCGTCGTCGACGACGAGCAACTCGAAATCTTCGAACGTCTGGTCGAGGACGCTGTCGATTGCCCGCGGAAGAATGTCCGCTCGGTTGTAGGTCGGGATGATGACGCTGACCCGGTTCATTTAGGTGCTGCTTCGTCACCAGACGGCTTTATTATCCAGTTGGTAAAGCAGGCGCGAGGCCGCGAGACGGCCGTCTCGCGGCCGAGCGCTGTCGCTATCGAACGTGATGAACCGGAGCGGGGGCTCCGGAAAATAAATACAAAAACCCCATCCAACTCGTCGTTGGATGGGGTTTCGAGATATGAGTGGAGGCGGCGAAGTGGGTCTCCCAGAGGCTCGCGCACTCCAGTACTCACCACAACGCAGACGGGCTTAACTTCCGTGTTCGGGATGGGTACGGGTGTAGGCCCCGCCGCTATGGCCGCCTTAACGCCGACACGCGGAATCGAACCGCGTCTAATACGCCAGTATCGGTGGTTCAACTGTGACCGTAATGTACGTGCAATCCAGTTCGCGCCTGGATCCGAGTGCGGTACTCGAATCGCAGTGCGGTGCAACTGATGAATGTGTGGCTCAGCCAGTTAGTACTCGCGGGCTTAACGCCTCGTTGCCTCGGCGCGTACACCCCAAGCCTATCGATCTCGTCTTCTACGAGTGGCTTCAGTGGTATCTCTTTTCCAGGTGGGTTTCGAGCTTAGATGCGTTCAGCTCTTACCCCGTGTTGCGTGGCTGCCCGGCACGTGCCCTTTCGGACAACCGGTACACCAGTGGCAACCAATCGTAGTTCCTCTCGTACTATACGATCGTTCCCGTCAGATACCGTAACACTCCCAATAGATAGCAGCCGACCTGTCTCACGACGGTCTAAACCCAGCTCACGACCTCCTTTAATAGGCGAACAACCTCACCCTTGCCCGCTTCTGCACGGGCAGGATGGAGGGAACCGACATCGAGGTAGCAAGCCACCGGGTCGATATGTGCTCTTGCCGGTGACGACTCTGTTATCCCTAAGGTAGCTTTTCTGTCATCTATCGCCCGCATCAAGCGGGCTGATAGGTTCGCTAGACCACGCTTTCGCGTCAGCGACCCTCGTTATGTAGGTCACTGTCAGACTTCCTTTTGCTCTTGCGCTCTGTTCCGCGTTTCCGACACGGATGAGGAAATCTTGGGGCACGCTCGATATCTTTTCGAGCGTGTACCGCCCCAGTCAAACTGCCCGGCTACCGGTGTCCTCCTCCCGGAGTGAGAGTCACAGTCACTAACGGGTAGTATTTCAATGTTGACTCGGTGGCCCGCTAGCGCGGGTACCTGTGTAATGTCTCCTACCTATGCTGCACATTAGCGACCGTGTCTCAGCGACAGCCTGCAGTAAAGCTCTATAGGGTCTTCGCTTCCCCTTGGGAGCCTCCAGACTCCGCACTGGAACGTACAGTTCACCGGGCCCAACGTTGGGACAGTGACGCTCTCGTTGATCCATTCATGCAAGCCGCTACTGAAGCGGCAAGGTACTACGCTACCTTAAGAGGGTCATAGTTACCCCCGCCGTTAACAGGTCCTTCGCCCCGTTGTACCGGGTGTTCAGATACCTGCACTGGGCAGGATTCAGTGACCGTACGAGTCCTTGCGGATTTGCGGTCACCTATGTTGTTACTAGACAGTCGGAGCGTCCGAGTCACTGCGACCTGCTCTTATACAGAGCAGGCATCCCTTATCGCGAACTTACGGGACTAACTTGCCGAATTCCCTAACGTCGGTTGCTCCCGACAGGCCGTGGCTTTCTCCGCCTGGGTACCTGTGTCGGATCTTGGTACGATCACGTCCTCGCCTTTTCACGGGCCCCAGGTACGACCAACTTGCGCTATTCCACCATTCGTCCGCTTCCTGCCATTACGGCTTCCACGGAGTTCGGTGGTTCGACCGGACGAAAGTCCGGCTTGATCTTTCCTGAGGCGTCGGCTTTGAGTGGACGGTGGCACTGGAATATTAACCAGTTTCCCATTTGTCACATTCGAATTGCGGTGTGACTTAGGATCGGCTAACCCTCGGCTGATCAGCATTGCCGAGGAACCCTTACCCATTCGGCCGTCGGGGGTCTAACCCGACTCACGCTGCTACTATGACCAAGATTTTCGTTCCCATTCGGTCCATACGAACTCTCGCCCGTACTTCCACCCGAACAGAATGCCAATCTACTCAATCACCATTTGACTGGTGCGGCCAGGTCTCGGTGATAGACTTGAGTCCCGATCATTTTGGGCGCTCCGAACCTCGGCCGGTAAGCTGTTACGCTATTCTTAGAGGGTAGCTGCTTCTAAGCTCACCTCCCGGCTGTTTAGGGCTCGGAACCACCTTCGATTACACTTAGTCTATACTTTGGGACCTTAACCCGGCTCTGGGTTGTTCCCCTCCTGGTGCACAGGCTTACCCCGCACACCGGATTCCCTGCGTCGACAGCGTTCGTAAGTTTGGAGTTTGACAGGGGGGCCGACTCCTCTCGGAGTCTGCTCCCCCAATCGGTCGCTCTACCTCACGAACTACCTCGACAGAGGTCATGCTTCGACATGTTTCGATTGGAACCAGCTGTTGCCGAGTTCGATGGGCCTTTCACCCCTACACAGAGGTCACGAGAGGGTATTGTAGGACACCAACTCTAACAGGCCTCCACGTGGCTTTCGCCACGCTTCACCTTGCCTCCGCGTAGATCACTCGGTTTCGGGTCGTGTCAGTTTGACTCCCCGCGCTTGGGCACGGTGGTCCTCGCCCAAAGGGCTGCGACCATATTGGTTTCCCTACGCCTTCCCCGATACTCGGGTTAGACTCGCCAAACAAACACACTCCTTGGTTCGTTTTTCAAAACGCACGACAGAACTTCGGCTCCCCTCGATTCTTACTGCGGGATTGCTCCCGTGTCATTTTTCGAGGGGCCTTGTAAGCCCTGTCGCTCGATCGCCAACTAATTTCAGGCTCTATTGCACCTCCCGTTGTGGGGTGCTTTTCAGCGTTCGCTCACGCTACTTATTCGCTATCGGTCTCGAGTCGTGTTTAGTCTTCGCCATCGATGCTGGCGGAATTCACAAGGAATTTCCAATCCCTGTTACTCTGGAACTGGTTCACATCGTACTGCACTTTCTTACGGGGTTGTCACCCTGTATCACGCTCTGTTCCAAGAGACTTCAGAAAGCGGGTCTGATGCTGATTACCAGTCCGAACACCACATTGCCCGTGAGGGCTTCGGTTTGGACTGTGTCGCGTTCACTCGCGGTTAGTAACGACATCCCGTTCGGTTTCTTTTCCTGCCGGTACTGAGATGTTTCAATTTCCGGCGTTCCCTATTGCGCGAGGCAATTGCGAGGGAGATTCTCATTCGGAGATCCTCAGTTCTTCCCCTCCGTGCGGGTCCCTGAGGCTTATCGCAGCTTGGCACGTCCTTCATCAGCGCTCGAGCCGAGCCATCCACTAGCTGGCACAGTAGCCACGCTTGTGGTTGAATTGTTGCATTCACTGTGACCCGGAGTTCCGTACTCGGATCCAGTGGACGCCTGGATTGCACGTACATACGGTCGTCATCGAACGCCCTGCGGGTGAAGCAGTCGCGTTCGTCGAACCCTTCCCATCCGCGCTTGCACGGGATGGTGCATCGGTTATCTCGGACCTGAACGTATCCTCGTCCCACACTTAAGGGGAACGATTCGGTCCGAAGGTATTGGCTCACTGGGACTCGAACCCAGCCACCCACGAGGGGTGTGCTCCCGGCGAGCTGAACCCGACCTCTCGGAGAGAGGTGCGAGCCTTGGTCGGCGTTCCAGAACGGAACACCACCATAGCGATTGAAATCCGTCCTCGGAGAAACTCCGAGGATGAAAGGTGAGCCAGGCACGAGGCCTGGTCTCGGACGTTAGGAGGTGATCCAGCCGCAGATTCCCCTACGGCTACCTTGTTACGACTTAAGCCCCCTTGCGAAGCCCAGATTCGACCAGCGCATGCTGGCCTCATCCGGACCTCACTCGGGTGCTTTGACGGGCGGTGTGTGCAAGGAGCAGGGACGTATTCACCGCGCTCTTCTGAAGCGCGATTACTACCGAATCCAGCTTCGTGAGGACGAGTTTCAGTCCTCAATCCGAACTACGATTGGGTTTAGGAGATTAGCGTCGCCTTTCGGCGTAGCAACCCACTGTCCCAACCATTGTAGCCCGCGTGTAGCCCAGCACATTCGGGGCATACTGACCTACCGTTGCCCGTTCCTTCCTCCACTTTGGCAGTGGCAGTCTCCCTAATGTACCCAGCCACCACAAGGGTGCTGCTGGCAATTAGAGATGCGGGTCTCGCTCGTTGCCTGACTTAACAGGATGCCTCACGGTACGAGCTGACGGCGGCCATGCACCTCCTCTCAGTAGGTCCAGTAAGCTCATCATACTGACTATCACTCCTACTGTCGATGCTGGTGAGATGTCCGGCGTTGAGTCCAATTAAACCGCAGGCTCCTCCGGTTGTAGTGCTCCCCCGCCAATTCCTTTAAGTTTCATCCTTGCGGACGTACTTCCCAGGCGGTTCGCTTCTCGGCTTCCCTACGGCACAGCACGCACTCGTAGTGCGTGCCGCACCTAGCGAACATCGTTTACAGCTAGGACTACCCGGGTATCTAATCCGGTTCGTGACCCTAGCTTTCGTCCCTCACCGTCGGGTCCGTCTTTCCAAGGTGCTTTCGCCATCGGTGGTCCGTCCAGGATTACGGGATTTCACTCCTACCCCGGACGTACCCCTTGGATCTTCCGGCCCCAAGCTAGCTGGTTTTCACCGGACGCCTACCCGTTAGGCGGGTAGATTTCCCGATGAACCTGTCTAGCAAGCTACGGACGCTTTAGGCCCAATAAAATCGGCCATCACTCGAACTGCCGGTATTACCGCGGCGGCTGGCACCGGTCTTGCCCAGTTCTTATTCCTGTACCACCTTACGGTACAGAAAAGCGAGGGCTCTATGCCCTCGCACTCGGAGTCCCCTTATCGC
>NZ_CP044525.1 GCF_008831545.1 Halorussus halophilus | reverse complement strand
TCACCCCGATAGAGAAGTGACTGGTCTGACGTACTTCCAACTCGCCGAATCGTTCGCAGACGAAATACGCGAGAGCGACGTCGGCGGCATGGCCCACGGCGGCGAGTTCGAGACCTCGTTGATGCTGCACCTCCACGCGGACCTCGTCCGGATGGACAACGCCGACGCCGAGTACCTCGACGAACCGTACGAGCGCGGAACGAAGGACCTACTCGTCGGCGGCACGCTCTCGACGTACCGACCGTTCGAGGAGTACTCCGAGTCCGGTGCTATCGGTGACCCGTCTCTGGCGAGCGCGGAGAAGGGCGCGGAACTGTTCGACCGACTCGGCGACGAACTGGCCGACGTGCTTCGCGCCATCTCCGAGCAGTCACAATAGGTGCGAGCGGGCAGCCCCGACTCACCGTTCTTTTTCGCCGGGTATCGTCACCGGTAATCGACCGGCGGGTTCCCGATTCCCGAGTAGGACGGCGGCGGCGACGGCGAGCGAGGGCTGGGTGGCGTCGTACGTCGTCACGTACGTCCCGACGCTGGGAAACGCAGCGAGGTCGTACGGGCTCCCGGTCGCGACAACGACCACGTCCGCGGCCGTCGCAGAGAGTTCACGCACCGCGGCCGTCTGTTCGGGGTTCGTGGCGACGTCGGACGTACGGACGACTATCGGGGCTTCACCAATGACTGCGGTCGCATCCGGGGCTTCTCCGGGTTCGACGACTGAGCCGTCGACCGTTGACCCCGTAGATTCGAGCGCTTCCGCCAGAGCCCCGCCATCGTCGCGGCTCTCCTCGGCGAGCGACCCGCGACTGCCCTCAAATTCGTAGACGCGGACGGGCTCGTCGGACAGGGGCAGGACGTCCGTGTCGTCCCGTACGAGCGTCACACTGCGGTCAGCGACGGTTCGGGCGACGGCGCGGCAGTCGGCGGCGGCCGCCTCCCACGCATCGTCGTCGCCGACCGCTCCCGCGCCATAGTCTCGTTTCGCCCGGAGCACGCGGCGAACGGACTCGTCGATGCGCGCCTCCGAGACGCCCCCCGACTCGACGGCCGCCACGACAGCGTCGATGGCGTCGCGCTGTTTTTCCGGGGTGTGCGAGACACAGATCTGGTCACACCCGGCTTCGACCGCTTGTACGCAGCCCTCGACCGTCCCGACGCCGTCGGCGATAGCGTCCATCTCCATGCAGTCGGTGAAGACGAGACCGTCGAAGCCAAGTTCCTCGCGGAGCAGGCCGGTGACGACCCGGGGCGAGAGCGTCGCCGGTCTGTCAGCATCGCCCGCGATAGTCGGGAACGCGACATGGGTCGTCATGATGGCATCGATACCGGCGTCGATGGCGCGACGAAACGGCCGGAGTTCGACGCGGTCGAGTCGCTCGCGGTCGTGGTCGATAACCGGCAGGTCGCGGTGGGAATCGACCGCGGTGTCGCCGTGGCCCGGGAAGTGCTTACCACAGGCGACGACGCTTGCCTCCTGTAGTCCCTCGACGTACGCACTGCCGTGTTCGGCGACGGTCTCGGGGTCCTCGCCGTACGACCGGACGCCGATAACAGGATTGTCTGGATTGTTGTTCACGTCGAGGACGGGCGCAAGGTTCACGTTGATGCCCAGCGACCGCAGTTCGTGACCGACTGCGCTACCCGCGCGCGTCGCCAGTCCGGGGTCGTCGGCAGCACCGAACGCCATCGCGCTTGGCTGTTCGGTCCCCCACGCGAGCCGTGCGACGCGGCCGCCCTCCTGGTCGATGCTAGTGAGCAAGGGCGGGGAGTCGTCCGGTACGAACCCCTGCAGCGTCTCCGAGAGCGTTCGGAGTTGGTCTGGTGACTCGACGTTTCGGCTGAAGTAGATGATACCGCCGAGGTGGTGCTCTGCGACGAGGGACTCTATGTCTGCGGTCGGCGTCGTGCCGTCGAAGCCCGCGACGAACAACTGGCCGACCTTCTCGTCGAGAGACATCGCAGCGACGGTCGATTCGACGTTCGGAGCGTGGTCGTTGGCAGCCATGGATGAGTAGTGTAAGCGTTCGTGTCTAGTCCAGGTTCGCGGTCAGTAGCGCAGATAGTCGGCCCGCGTGTCGGCGAACTCGGCGAGGTCGTCTTCCCAGTGATCCGTGATATCGGCCGCAATCTCTCGCGGTTCGTTCGCGGTGTCTGCAGTGTCGACAATCTCGCGGAGGTAGCTTCCGCCCGCCAGCTTGTCGACGAAGAACCCGTCGTCGTACTCGACCCACTCACAGTCGTCGTAGCTCGTGAACGCAGATGCGAGAACCGTCAACCCGACCATCACGGGGTCGACGGCGTCGCGGTCGAGCACGTGGACCTGCACGCCCGTCACGTTCTCGCGCTCGTGCTTCGAGAACGTCGGGGAGAAGTACGCCGGGCGGAACGCGACACCGTCGAGATTCTGTGCGGATAGCTCCGCCGCCCACTCGTCAGCGTCGATCCACGGCGCACCGACGAGCTCGAACGGCTTGGTCGTCCCGCGGCCTTCCGAGAGGTTCGTCCCCTCGAAAAGGGCCATGCCGGGATAGAGCGTCGCCGTCCCGAGCGTCGGCATGTTCGGTGAGGGGTACACCCACGGAAGACCGGTGTCGGAGAACCAGTCCGAACGCGACCACTCGCGCATCTCGACGATCTCCAGCGTCGCGCCGATGTCGAACTCTTCGTTGAAGTACGTCGCGAGTTCGCCGACGGTCAGGCCGTGCACGATGGGGAGTTCGTACGCGCCGACGAACGACTCGGCCGACTCGTCGATGCGGTTCCCGGTAACGGGCAGTGGCGCGATGGGGTTCGGGCGGTCGAGAACTACCATGCGCTTGCCGGCCTCGGCGACGCCTTCGAGCGCGTACGCGAGCGTGTAGATGAGCGTGTAGAAGCGACAGCCGACGTCCTGCATGTCGTAGATGACGGTGTCGAGGTCGGACACCATCTCCGGTCGGAGTTGTCGCTGGTCGCCGTAGAGACTCTTGACTGGGAGTCCAGTCTGCTCGTCCGTGCTGTCTCCCACCTTCACGCCCGCCTGTGCGTCGCCCCTGATACCGTGCTCGGGACCGAACAGCTTCCGGAGGTCGAACGCGTCGCGGTCGTCAAGCAAGTCAATCGTCGTGTTGAGGTCGCTGTCGGTTCCCGACGGATTCGTGATGAGTCCGAGCCGGTCGCCGTCGACGGCGTCGGCCCGCTCGTCGAGCAACCGTTCTATGCCCAGTTGAACCATATTTCGGGCAATGCGCCGTCGGGTTAAAAATCATTGTGTCACTCAGTCCCGATGTCGCCACGCGGTCACGACGACGTCACCCACTGTCCGGCGCGTCACTCTCAGCGACGGGTTGCCGCTGCCCAGACCGTTTGGCGGCATCGTCGGTCGCGGGCCCGCCGAGCGCGCCGAGCCAGTCGTAGTGTGCGTCGCTCATCAGCGCGTGATTGTAGACGTGGACTTCGTCAGCAAGGTCGGACACCTCGTCGACGACCGCTCGCCACTTCGATTCGGTGCCGACGAGGGCGGGGTCTAGCGTGACGCCGGCGTCGACCGGAACGTCGACCGACTCGCGATACCGTCGAACGCGACGCCGTGCGAGGTCCGCGTCGTCCGTGTAGCAGAGTGCGACGACGCGGTCCAGGTGGGGCCGAACACGGTCGAGGACGACGCCCGCGGGCCACCCGTCGTTCGGGTCCCGGCCCAACCCATCCGACGCGGAGTAGGTCAGGTCAACGTCGCCGCTTGCGGCGGCCACTCGCTCCAGGAACGCGTCGATCACCGACGCCCGGAAGTCGAAGAGGTCGTCCAGGACGGGATAGTCAGACGTGAGGCGTTCGAGCGAGCGCACCTGTGGCGTCGGGTCGCTCAGTACGTCGCGAACGAGCGACCGGACCACGGAGCGAGCGCGGTCGAAGTCGACGGGGTGGCTCGCCGCCCGCTCCCGGCAGGCCGAGCAGAAACACTGCGAGACGAGTATCTCCTCAGCGGCGTCGCTGACGACCTGATTCTTCGCGTGCCCGAACGTCGGGCCGTGGCCGTGGAAGGCGCTCGGGAACCCGAGCGATTCGAGATTGATGGCGTCGACATCGTAGGCCGCGAGCGAGCGAACGACGCCTTCGAAGTACCCGTGGACCGCTTCGTGGGACGGACAGAACGCGTGGTCGTGGGCGTCGCCGAAGGCACTCTCGACGCGAAAATCCGGATTGGCCGCGCCGAGCTTCGAGTTGTGAAAGCAGACGAGCCACGCGTTCACGTCGATGCCACCGTCGCGGAGAAGGTCGACGACGTCGCCGAACGGATCGGCGCGACCATCGATGTCGTTCACCGGCGGTGCTATCGGCGAGTCGGCGAAGGCGTCTCGGTCGGGGTCGAAGTAGCAACCTCCTTCGTACGATTCGAACAGACCGTGTTCCGAGCGCGGGTCGAGCGTTCGGATAGAGTGGTAGTGAGCGGCGACCGTGACGCGGTCCACGCCGAGTTCGGCGAGTTCGCGTCGAAGCTCTGCGGGGTCCGCAGAGAGAAGTCGCCACGGATAGCTCCAGACTGCGACCATATCACCCAAGGAACGGGGCCGGTAATAAATATTGTGCGGTCGGGACACGTGTCCGGGACCGATACGTCGTCACGACCTATCGAACGCTCCAGCGGCGACCATCGCGTGGAAGCACTCGCGGAACCGAACCAATCCCGTCTCCTTGCCATCGTACACCTGATTCGTGAGCAGCACGGCGAATAGGTCGCGCTCGTGGTCGAGCCAGAGCGACGTCCCCGTGTAGCCGGTGTGGCCGAGTCCGCACAGCGACCAGTTGGGCGCGGGATACGTCCCGTCAGCGAGTCGCCAGCCGAGGCTATGGCGGTCTTCGCAGTCCGACAGCCAGTCTCCCTGTAGACGGTCGACGGTAGCCCCCGAGAGCAGCGTCCCGTCCGCCGAGAGGAACGCCTGCGCGAACGCCGCGAGGTCATCGACGGTCGTGAACAGCCCGGCGTTGCCGCTCTCGCCGTTCATCGCCCAACCCAACGGGTCGTGGACCTCGCCCCGAAGCGTGCACTCGCGGTACTCGTGGTCGAAAGTCGCGGCGACCGCTTCGTCTACGTCGTCTGCAAGCGGTCCAAGTCGTGAGTTGTTCATCCCGGCGGGACCGAAGACGTGAGTGTTGGCGAGTTCAGCCAGCGACTGACCGGTCGCGCGGCGCAGCGCCTCGGCCAGGTAGACGAAGTTGAGACAGCTGTACTCGTGTCGGCTCCCGGGGTCGGCGTCGAGCAGCGAGCGATCACGAAGCCCCGACAGCACGTCGTCCGTCGACGCCCACGACTCGTCGAAAGCGTACGGCTGCAGGCCGGAGCTGTGGGTGAGCAGTTGGTCCAGTCGAATCTTGCCGCGGCGGTAGCCCGCCAGTTCGGGCAAATGGCGTTCGAGTTCGTCCGAGAGGGCGATCTCGCCCGACTCGACGAGCGCGAGTGCGGTCGTCGTCGTCACGACGGGTTTGGTGAGCGATGCGGCGTCGAACACCGTCGAGGGGGTCGCCGGCGCGTTGCGCTCGGGATCCCGGTCTCCGACGGCACTGATCCGGTCGACGCCGTCGGTCGTGCCGACTGCCGCAACCGCGCCGGGATAGACGTTCTCGTCGAGGCCACGCGTCAGATACGCGTCGAGTGGGTCATCGGTCGAACCTGTCATCGGGTCGATGTAGCGGGCGGACCATGTTAACTATTGCAGTTCGTTGCTGTCGCCAGTCGAATCCCATCTCCGCTCGCTCGAAAAATCACCGACCTGCGGAATCTCACCAACCTGCGCAGTCGTCTGGCCGTTCAAGCTCTGCACGTTGTCCTCGTTTCGTCGGGTCGAGGTCACATCGTCGTTTTCTCGCACCGAACGCTCTCCACATCGGGCCATCCAGCGGTCGCAAACCTATTTACAGTGTCCCGGACAACGACGCCGTAGATGACGTACGACGCACTCCTGTTCGACGTGGACGGCGTATTGCTGGACCGCCACGCGGACCATCCGACCGTCTACCGACGGGCGGTGGCGGCAACCTTCGACGAGTTCGGCGTCTCGCCCGCCGAAGCGGACATCGGCGCCTTCGTCGCCGGGGCGACGGCCGACGAGATGGAACGGCGCTGTGCCGACCACGACGTCGCGTTCGAGGCGTTCTGGCGGCGTCGTGAGGCCAACGCTTCTGCGCTCCAACGTGAGATGATGGACCGCGGCGAGCGCGTCCTCTACGACGACTGTGACGTCCTCCGCGAACTCGCCGCGGACCACGACATGGGAATCGTCAGCAGCAACCAGCACGCGACCGTCGTGTACATGTTGCAGCGATTCGACCTCGCGAACCTGTTCGACGCGGTGTACGGTCGCGAGCCGACGGTCGAGGGGTTCCGTCTGACCAAACCGGAGACTCACTACGTCGACCGTGCGATAGACGAACTCGGCGCGACGGACGCGCTATACGTCGGCGACAGCGCCTGCGACGTGACCGCCGCTCACCGCGCAGGACTCGACTCTGCGTTCGTCCGGAGGGCACACCGCGAAGGTTACCCGCTCCCCGAGGAACCGACGTACGAGATTCGTTCGCTTTCGGACCTTTCCGACCTGCCGAGTGTCGGATCGGATTCACCGTAATCCCACGTCCATCGCCGTCGTATTGTCACGTTCTTTCTCTTCATCGTCTCCCACCGTACTCGCGATTGCTGGCGTTTTCGTGAGCGACATGCCAATTCGGGAGAACGAAAATAGATCGAACGGAATCCCTATCTGGTGTGTGACGGGTTACCGAACGAAGGACACTCCGTTGTTGCATCTGAGACGTTTTCACTCAGTCGAAACTGGCTAGAGAGGAGTCAAGGAGGGGTTTGAGTAGGGTCTAACCGAAGATCGACCGCCACAAAGAGCTTTACAAAACTATTGCTGTAATGGGTCCGTTAGCGACTCGTCGAAGGAATATTACGCCGCTTCAGCACGGCCTCCTCGACAAAGTGTGTCATCCCCCGTTTTCGACCTGTTCGAAAGGGATTTCGGAATGCCATCCGTGTTCGATTCGCCGCCAGTCCGTGCGAGGCCGGCCCGCGGTATTGAGACACGGATTCGTCGGGGTCGAAACGACAGGGCTACGTGCTCACAAATTTCTACCACGGAGGACGAAAGCGAGTATCGGTTTCGAGAGTTCGAACAGTGACGCCCACGGACCGACTCGTATCCGTGTCTCAGAACGGGGGACAGCGTTTTCCGAGCACGACGGGTCTGGATGCGCCAGTCGCGCTCGGGACGTTGTTCGGTACTCCGTCGAGCGCCGACGCGGCGAGCAGTGCGAAGGCGACGGCTTCTTTCGCGTCGGCACCGACGCCGTACTCATCGACGGTGCGAACGTCGGCGTCAACCGCATCGTCGAGCATCGCGACGAGTGCCGGGTTGGACGCGCCGCCGCCCGAGAGTATCACCTCGTCGGGTGTTCGGGGGAGGAAGCGACGGTAGGCATCGGCGATGGATTCGGCGGTCAGCGCAGTGGCGGTTGCGACGGCGTCCTCGTCCGACAGACCGCGAGAGCGGCACCGTTCGAGGAACTCCCGTGCATACGCACGACCGAACCGCTCGCGACCGGTCGACTTCGGCGGGGTGGTTCGGAAGTAGTCGTCGTCCAGACATTCGTCGAGAAGCGTCTCGTCGACGGTTCCCACGCGAGCAAGTTCGCCGTCGCGGTCGTATGTCTGCTCGCCGTTCGTCACCAACTCGACGACGCCATCGACGACCATGTTTCCAGGACCCGTGTCGAAGGCAGCGACGTCGTCGCGGGCCGGGTCGGGCGGCAGCGCGGTGCAGTTGGCGATGCCGCCGACGTTCTGTGCGACGCGAAACCGGTCGTCAGCGGCGAGCAGGGCTAGATCGGCGAACGGAACGAGCGGCGCGCCGTGACCGCCGACCGCCACGTCCGCCGTCCGGAAATCCGCGACCGTCGGCACACCGGTCCGCTCGGCGAGGACGCTGCCGTCTCCGATCTGCAGCGTCGAGCGCAGTGCGTCGTCGCCGACGGGGAGTGACTGCGGGTCGGGGACGTGGCGGATCGTCTGGCCGTGCGACCCGATGGCGTCCACGTCGTCGAGGGAGATGCCGGCAGCGTGGGCGGCGTCCGCGGCGGCGTCGGCGAACACCGCGCCGAGCGCGACATTCAACTCGCATACGTCCGCGACGGTTCCTTCATCGCTGCAGACGCTCGCGAGTCGCTCACGGAAGGCGGTGTCGTAGGGTCGCGTGACGAACGAATCGACGGTTACACTGTAGCCACACGGGTCAGTGTCCGAACCAACGTGGCTAATCCGACAGCAAGCGGCGTCGACGCCGTCGAGTGACGTGCCGGACATCAGTCCGATGACGGTTCGCTCACGGTCGCGTCTATCCTGATCGGGGCTCTCTTCACTCATGGCAAACCAACCTTCGGCCGTACTTTTTCGGGCGACGGCAGAAATAACTGCGTGCCGACTCCGGTCCGTTCACTCCGCCGCCCCGTAGTCTCCCGTCAGTGGGTCGTCAACCTCGTACATCATCGTTTCCAGTTGTTGGTCGAGACCGGCCGTGAGTCCGCCGTCGATGGCGAGTTCGGCTCCGGAGATGAACGACGCCATGTCCGACGTGAGGAAGTCGACGGCGGTCGCGACGTCCTCGGGCCGACCGAACTGACCGAGTGGGTACTGGTCGAGCCACTCCTCGCGGACCGGGCCCTCGGTGGTCAGTTTCTCGCTCGACGCGTCGGTGATGATACTCCCCGGACAGACGGCGTTCGAGCGGACGCCGTGTCGCCCATACTGGGTCGCGATGATTCGAGACAGCGCGAGGATGCCATTCTTCGACGCGGAGTAGGCGGCGAGGCCGACGCCGAGTTTGGCGTTGACCGACGAGACGTGGACCATCGACCCACCTCCGGACGCGACCATCGCCGGTAGCGTCTCCCGAGCGCAGAGGAACTGGCCCTTGAGGTTTACGTCGACGATGCGGTCCCACGTCTCCTCGTCGACTTTGTGGGGATTGTCGTCTTCGAACGACCCGCCGGCGTTGTTGACGAGCACGTCTACGCTGCCGTGGGTGTCCATCGTCGCCTCGACCATGGTCGAGACGTCGTGCGCGTTGCTCACGTCCGTCTGGACGAATTCGGCGGTGCCGCCGTCGTCTTCGATGGCCTTGACCGTCTCCGCGCCGCCCTCGGCGTCCACGTCAGCCACGACGACTGTGGCGTTCGCGGTGGCGAGGCGCTCGGCGACGGCGCGGCCGATACCGTTGCTCGCTCCCGTTACGATGGCGACGTCGCCGCTTCGGTCGCAGATACTCGAGTTCACGCTTTCGCCGTTTTCGCTCCCGTACAAACTGTCTTACGGTCGGCTTCGGCCGATCTATCCCGCCGACGAGTTCTACCCACCGCAAAAGTATAAAATACTAAACCAAAAATTATTAGTGTCGTTTAACATATTCTCGTACCAGTATGGTAAACGGTAACCATCGTTCTGGTGGAGACACCGACAGCGACGGCAACAGGGTAACGCGACGCCAGTGGCTCGCATTCGGCGGGAGCGCGGCGCTGACCGGGTTGGCCGGTTGCAGCGGCGGCGATAACCCGAACGAGACCGATGTCACGATGACCTCGAACCCAGCGGGGACCGAGGGTGGCGACGACAGCGGGACCGGCACCGACCAGAGCGGTGGGACGCCCGTGACGACGGAGCTCAACATGCGCGCGCCGGTCAGTTGGCAGCCGAGTCAGTCCAACGTCAACCCGTTCACCGACACGAAGAACACCCAGTACTGGATGGACTACATGTGGTCGGAGGCGCCCGTGTATCCGAACTCTCGCGGCGAACCGATATACTGGCTCGCCGACGAAGTCGAGCTCAAAGGAGGCGGCTGTGAGGTCCACATCAAACTCGACGAGAACTACACGTGGTGGGATGGAACGCCAGTGACCGCGAAGGACGTTCGCACCACCCAGCTCATCAGCGACTACAAGACCTACCTGGGTCCCGACGAAACGTCGGATAGCTGGGAGGTCGTCGACGAGTACACCGTCAAGAACGTGCTGTCCGGCCCGGCCAACCCCTCGCTGCAGAAGTCGAAGTACTTCTCGCCGATCGCCAAACACGACTACTTCAAGTCGTGGCTCCAGAAGTACGAGGACGCCGGAAGCGAGAGCGCGATAAAGCAGGTGACCAAGGACCTGCAGGACCACCAGATAACGCTGCAGGACATGAAAGAGAAGGGCCTGGGCTGCGGTCTGTGGAAGCCGACGCAGCTCTCGCCGACGAAAGCAGTCCACGAGAAGTACCAGGACCACCCGCGGGCGGACTGGACGAACCTGGAGACGTTCAACTGGCACCTCATCTCCGAGAAGCAGAAGGCCATCCAGGCGCTCAAGACCGGCAAACTTGACATGGGCGACAAGACGATTACGGAGGCCCAGTCGAGTGACAAGGTGAGTGTGTTCAACCGCTTCGCCACGTCCAACTTCGTCAAGCTGGCGATGAACTGGAACAACGAACACCTCGCTCGTCGTCCCGTCCGTCGCGCCATGGCGTACCTACTCGACCACGACGAACTGGTCAAAGTCATCAGGACGACGCAAGGCCTGCGATACAAGCCCCGAGACACTGTCAACGGACTGCCCGCGAAACAAGCCGACAAGTGGGGCGGCGATAGCTTCCAGAACAACCTCATCACCTACGGCCGGAAAGCCAAGCCAGAGAAGGCAAAGCAGGTCCTCCAGGAGGCCGGCTACTCGAAGGACGGCGACGTCTGGGTCGGACCCAACGGGAGCAAGGTCGAGGGCTTGACCTACCTGACGCCCCCGTGGAACATCTACGAGACTATCGGGAAGTACTTCAGCCCGAAACTCGAGAAGTTCGGATTCAAGAACAAACTAGTCATCCCGTCGTCGTCTGGCTTCTGGAAGCGCTGGACGGACACGCACGACTTCGACATGGTCAACTGGTTCGCGACTGCCTCCCATCCCGGGAGTGCGTTCTCGACAGCGAGCGTGGCGGGCCTGGGCAAGTTCGACGAGGTCGCGACCGTCAAGGAAACCGAGGGCAACTGCAAGGTCAACCGGACGACACCCGAACTCGACCAACCGCGCAGCAAGAAGCTTAATCAGCCCATCCGACCGAAGTTCCCGAAGCAGGTCGGCACGAAGGGAACCGGCGGCAGCCAGCAGACGTTGTATCCGGTCAAGTGGAACAACATCATGAACCAGACCCAGTCCTCCGAGGAGGTCAAGAAGCTCTCGAAGAAACTCATGTGGTACATGAACTGGCAGGTGCCCCACATCGGCTTCTACGACGAGACGCGAGCGTACTGGGGCAAGACCGACAAGTTCGACTTCCCGACCAGCAAGGTCGACGACCACCCGCAGGCCAAGCAGACGAAACATGAGCACCTCACGAACGCGATGGAGTTCCTCGTGAAGGGCCACGTCAACGCGAAGACTAAGTAACGTCCGAGGACGCGCACCGCCGTCGAACTGTGGGTCGCGTTCAAAATAGTGCGTCCCGCCGATGCGGTCTCGTCGATGCGGTCTCGTCGATGCACGTCTCGTCGGTGCGTGCATCCCGGCGGTGTCCCCCTTGCGCGCCCGGTCGGCATCCCCACTGGCACTTCACCGACCACCGAACTCTTTTCGCGCTACATCCGATGGCACTTCAGCAGAATCGTCGCCGTGGGAACCCCGAGCACGGTGACGCCGGCGAGGTTGAGGAGACCGACGACGTACGAGGCTGTACCCGGTTCCGTGCCGAGGAGTAGGACGAGCGAGAACAGCCCCGCGAGACACTCGAACGCGAACAGCATCGCGAACTTGTCGGCGTTCGAGCAAACGTAGTCGAAGAATGTTGGGTCGTGGGACATCGTTCGCCCGAATCAGCTTCCCGACGGAAATTAAGTATTTCGCCCTGGAGGTTCTTCGTCGGTCGGGACGACGACGTGCGGAACGCCGCAGTCCGGACACTCGTAGCGGTCGCACTCGAACGTTCGACCGCATCTGATACATCGGTAGGGGTCCGCGGTCTCCTCCGACCCGCCCACGAGTTTCAGTAGCCGCGAAACGAGTGACATATGCGAACGTACGTCGCGTGCGGTATGAGTGTTCCTGCTTTCGCCGTGCCAAGAACCACCATAGCTTTATTGAGGTGGGAGAAAGACAAGCACGGTAACACGATGTATTATGCGAAGCGAATCGGTCAATCAGTGCTGGTGTTTTTCATCGCACTGACAGTAACGTTCGCCCTCTACCGGATGTTACCGTTCGGTCCGGTCGAGATGGTCAAAGTTCGGCTGATGAAACAACTGCTCGAACAGGGCCAAAGTCCCTCCGCCGAACAAATGCGGCGGATAAACGCCATGGTCGAAACGTACACTGGTATCGACCCGTCCGTGCCCTGGTACGTCTCCTACTACGAGTACCTGCGGGACATCATCCTCTATCAGGACTTCGGCCATTCGATATTCAAGAACAAGCCCGTCTTCGACATCCTCTACACTGCGATGCCGTGGTCGGTGTTCATCAGCGTCTACGGACTCGCGCTCGGGACCACCGTCAGCCTGCTATTCGGCGCGGTCATGGCGTACAACGAGGGCGGCAAGTTCGACGCCGTGATGACGTTCATCTCCATCGGAAACAGCACCGTCCCCTACTACGTCGTCGCCATCCTCACGCTCATCGTCTTCTCGTTCAACCTGGGGTGGTTCCCCAGCGGGGGCCGAATGGACCCCTCGACAACGCCGGGACTAAACCTCCCATTCATCGTTGGAATCGTGAAACACGCGGCGCTCCCCGTCTTCTCGGCGTTCATCGCCAGCTTTGGCGGCGCGCTCGCGTTCCGGGGCAACTGCATCCGCGAGATGGGCGAGGGGTACATCCGCGTCGCGCGTCTCCGTGGCATCAGTCAGGGTCGGATCGCCATCCGATACGTCGGACGGAATGCCTTGCTGCCCGTCTACACGAACATCATGATGGGTATCGCAAGCGTCTTCGGGAGCAGCATCATCCTCGAAACCATCTTCAACTACCCTGCGATGGGGATGGTGACGTTCAACGCGTTGATGAACCGTGACTACCCGCTCATCATGGGTTCGTTCATCTTCTTCACCATCGTCACGCTGACTGGTATCCTGGTCGCCGACCTCACGTACGGCGTCATCGACCCCCGCGTCAAAGGAGGGAACGAACGTGAGACCTACTGAGGAAGGCGAATCGTCGCGAACTGAGGAGGGCGAAACGACGGCCGCCGACGCCACCGAGGCCGCGACTAGACCACCGACCCGCACCGACGGAGGCACGAGCAGTTCGTCCGGCGGCGCGGGCGGCGTTGACGAGACGATATTCACCCAGACGTCGAACGTCCCCGACCCGACGGTCCGGGAGAAGGTCGAGCGTGGGTTCCGACGCCGTGTCTACGCGCCGTCGGCGATACTGCTGAACGACTGGCGCGGGCTCCTCGGGGCACTCATCCTGGTCGGTTTCGTTCTGCTGGGAACCGTGGGCGTCTACGTCGTTCCCGAACCAATCGTGATGGAGGGACCGATATTCGTGCCGCCGTTCACCGACTGGACGTACCCGCTTGGAACGGGCGTGATGGGTCAGGACATCCTCAAACAGGTCGTCCACGCGACGCCCGCGATGCTCCAGATGATTACCGCGGGCGCGTTGCTCTCGGTCGTCCTCGGTACCGGCATCGGCACCGTCGCGGGGTATCGCGGGGGGCGCGCCGATTCGGTGTTGATGACGCTGACCGACACCGTCCTCACGATTCCTGGCCTGGTGCTCATCATCGTGCTGGCGACCATCTACCAACCAGAGAACCCCTTCGTGGTCGGACTCATCCTCGGTATCGACAACTGGCCACGACTGGCTCGGACCGTCCGCTCGCAGGTGCTGAGCATCCGGGAGGAGGCGTTCACCGAAGCCTCGCGCATCATGGGGCTGTCTGACGTCCACATCCTCCGTCGAGACGTCATCTCGAACCTGATGCCGTACATCTCGGTGAACTTCGCCAACAGCGCGCGCCGCATCATCTTCGAGTCGGTCGCGTTGTACTTCCTCGGCATCCTGCCCCAATCGCAACTGAACTGGGGCGTGATGATGGACGACGCCTACACCGGCGCGAACCTGACGAATCCAAACCAGATCCACTGGCTGCTCGTCCCGATGGCGCTCATTATCCTCATCTCGCTCGGGTTCATCCTGCTCGCGCAGGGACTCGACCGCATCTTCAACGTCAGACTGCGCGCCCGCCACGAGGGGGCGGCCGACGGGGGTGAGTCATCATGAGCACCGACCACTCTACGGACAGACGTATGACGTCTGTACTGCTGGCTATCCGAGGGTCGTTCCTCGCCTTCGTGACGACCATCGGCGTCGGTTGCTGTCTGCTCGCGCTCGTGCTGTCCAAATACGTCATCGCGGGACTGACGAACGGCGTCCTCGCCGCGATGTTCGCCGTCTGGGGCGCGAGTGCATTCGTCTACGCCGTCCTCGGTCACCTCGGACTGCGACTCATCGGCTACCGCTGACGACCAATGACACGACAATCTACCATGCAAACCGAACATCGAACTGCGACGGATTCCGGCGACGAGTCGACCGACGAAGACGTGATAATCGAAGTACGGGACACCAGCGTCTCGTTCGACGCAGAGGACGGCGACTCTCGTGTCCTCCGCGACGTGGACCTCACCGTCCGCACCGGCGAAGCGCTCGGTGTCGTCGGCGAATCGGGGTCAGGCAAGTCGATGCTCGCCTCAGCGATGCTCGACGCCGTCGTCTCCCCGGGCCGAGTGAGCGGCGAAGTCATCTACCACCCGCCGGAGGGCGACCCAATCGACGTCCTCTCGCTCTCACGGGAAGAACTGACGGCACTTCGCTGGAACGAGATTTCGTTCGTCATCCAGGGCGCACAGAGCGCGTTCAACCCGACGATGATTATCGGCGACCACTTCGAGGAGACGCTGCGTGCACACGGAGCGGACGTCGAAGCTGGGATGGACCACGCCCGCGAACTGTTGACCGACCTCTACCTGCCCGCTGATCAGGTGCTCCAGTCCCACCCCTACGAACTCTCCGGCGGGATGAAACAGCGCGCACTCATCGCACTTGGTCTCGTCCTCGAACCGAACGTTGTCGTAATGGACGAGCCGACGGCGGCGCTCGACCTGCTGATGCAGCGGTCCATCGTCAGCATGCTGGAGGACCTCCAGACGAAGTACGATCTGACGCTCGTTTTCGTCACCCACGACATGCCGCTAGTGGCGGACCTCGCGGACAGACTTGCGGTGATGTATGCCTTCGACCTCGTGGAGTACGGGCCGACGGACGAACTCATCGAAGACGCCGCACACCCCTACACACGTGCACTCCTCAACGCCGTACCGAACATCTCCGACCGGTCGATGAATCTGGAGGGCATCGAGGGGTCGAGTCCGAATCCCGCCGACATTCCCACCGGCTGTTCGTTCCACCCGCGGTGTCCGGTCGCCGACGAGACGTGCGAGACGAACGACCCGGAGATGCGCGACGTGAGGGCAGCCGACGCCGACGCCCACGAGGCCGCCTGCTTCCACTGGGAGGCCGCCCGCGAGGAGATTCCGTTGACGCTAGACGAGGTGGACGAACCCATCGACCGAGAGTACGACGGCGGTTCCGGAGGTGGTTCGTCGTGAGCGAACGGGACGGAGAGCCGCTCCTGTCGCTCCGAGACGTCAGCGTCCACTTCGAGAAGGAGCGACTGCTCGGGCTCGCAGGTTCGGAGACCGTCCACGCCGTCGATGACGTGAGCCTCGACGTCTACGAGAACGACGTCGTCGCGCTCGTCGGCGAGTCGGGATGCGGGAAGACGACGCTCGGGAAGACGGCCATCGGCGTCCAGCGCCCAACCGAGGGCGAGGTGCGCTACCGCGGCGATGACATTTGGGCGGCGAAGGACTCGAAGGGGCTGTTCGGACGCGGCGGCGACGACACGCGCTCGTGGGAGGATATCCGCCGGTCGCTCCAGATGATCCACCAGGACCCCGGCAGTTCGTTGAACTCGAACTACACCGTCGAGACGACGCTCTCGGCGCCGCTAGAGAAGTGGCAACCGGAGATGAGCGAGGCCGACCGTCGCGTTCGCATCTACGGCCTGCTCGACTACGTCGGTATGTCGCCGGCCGAGGAGTTCGCCGGCCGGTACCCCCACCAGCTCTCGGGCGGCGAACAGCAGCGCGTCGCGCTCATCCGGGCACTGCTGATGAACCCCGACCTCATCCTGGCCGACGAGGCAATCAGCGCTCTCGACGTCTCGCTCCGGGCGGAGATGATGGATCTAATGCTCGAACTGCAGGAAGAGTTCGACACCTCCTACCTGTTCATCTCGCACAACCTCGCCAACGCGAAGCACCTCACCCAGCGGGCCGGTGGCCGTATCGGCATCATGTACCTCGGCGAACTCGTCGAAATCGGCACGCCGGAACAGATCATTCACGACCCACAGCACCCCTACACGAAGGTGTTGCTGTGGGCAACCTCGGACCTCCGGAACCGCTCGGAGGGCGTCTCGACGCCACCGGTCCGCTCGCTCGACATTCCCGAACCGACGGACCCGCCCTCTGGCTGTCGGTTCCACACGCGTTGTCTCGAAGCGCGCGATGTCTGCACCCGCGAGTGCCCGTCGCTGGCCGACCACGACGGCGATGGCCGCCAGACCGCCTGTTTCCGCGCGGACCCCGAACACGAGTACTGGGAGAGCGACCCGCTGGAGGGCGGACAGATGGCTGAGGAAACAGGACCAGACTCCGAAACAGCCGAAGGCGACTGATTTCCCGACTAGGTACTCGCTTTTCGACTCTTCTTTCGTCGCTCTCAGTCTACCCGGTACTGCTCGACCTTCGCCTCGTCAACCTCGACGCCGAGTCCCGGCCCGTCCGGAACCGGGTACGCGCCGTCCTCGACCTCGAAGGGGTCGGCGATGACGTAGTCGTTCCAGCCGTAGTAGACGCTGTCGGGCGGCAGGTTGATGCCAGGCGTGCTCGCCACGGTGTGGAGCATCGCCGCAGTCTTAACCCCGAGGTCGAACCCGCAGTGATGCGAGACCGAGACACCCGCGTTGGCCGCCATCGCGACCTGCTCGCGGACGCGGAGGATGCCGCCTGCCGGGACGAGGTCCACGACCGCTACATCGATGGCGTCGGCCTGCAGGAGGTAGCGGAGGTTCTGCGGGAAGTACGTGTCCTCGTTGACCGCAATCGGCGTTCGAACCCGATTTCGGAGCGAGGCGTACGTGCCGTAGGTGTCGATGCGGACAGGCTGTTCGAGGTACTGGAGCAGGATGCCCTCTTCTTCGAGTCGGGTGGCGACCCGGACGGCGTCCTCGAACGACCAGCCCTGATTGGGGTCGAGGCGGAACTCCAGTTGCCCGTCCACCTCGTCGTCCATCGCACGAATTCGCGCCACGTCTTCCTTCCAGTCCGGACCGGCCTTCGTCTTCAGCGTCGAGAAGCCGTGGTCGACGGCCCGTTTGGCGTACCGTCTCGACTCCTCGGGACCGAGGATGCCGAGACAGGTCGCTATCTCCACGCTGTCGCGGGTTTTTCCCCCGAGCAATCGGTGGACGGGTTGGCCGACGGACTTGCCGAAGGCGTCCCAGAGCGCCGTCTCGACGGCTCCGAGGAACGGCCGCACCTTCACGTACGGGAAGTAGAACGAGTCCACGAAGTCACGTATCTCGCCGACCTCGCGGCCGACGAGTTCCGGGGCGATGACGTCGTCCATCACCGCCTTCGTCACGGCGGCGGACTTCATTCCCACGAGCATCTCGCCCCACCCGGTCACGCCGTCGTCGGTATCGACTCTGACGAGCATCCGCGTCACCGAGGTCACTTCGTCGTGGTTACTCACGTACGGTGCGAGTCCGAGTTCCGATTCCAGCGGCTCGACGCCCATCTCTACGGGGATGGCGTCGACGTTCGTAATCGCCATAGTTGCTCCTTGGCGCCCTCCTACAAATAAGTCCGCACGACGGCCGGACGGGAGCGGTCTCGGTCTCGACCATCCCAATCGTCGCGGTCGAAGACGGCTCCACCTCGCTCGTCGGAGCATTTATGCGGGCGTCGTCGCTTCTCGAAGACGATGACTAGCGAAACAGTTCGCGTTCTCGTCGTCGGCGCTCACCCCGACGATTGCGACCTCAAGGCGGGCGGTATCGCTTGCAAGTACGCCGACAGCGGCCACGAGGTGCTGTTCGTCTCGATGACGAACGGCGAGGCGGGCCACCACGAACTATCGGGCCGACCGCTCGTCGAGCGTCGTCGCGCGGAAGCCGAGACGTCGGCCGCCGTCGCCGGGGCCGACTTCGAGATGTTCGACGTGCCGGACGGTCGCCTTCGGCCCTCACTAGATAATCGCGACCGACTCATCGAGCAGATCCGGGAGTTCCGTCCCGACCTCGTTCTGACTCACCGGCCGAACGACTACCACCCGGACCACCGGTACACGGCCCAACTCGTCCGGGACGCCGCGTATCTCGTCGCGGTGCCGAACGTCTGCCCGGCGACGCCCGCGCTCGACGAGAACCCCGTCTTCGCGCACCTGAGCGACACGTTCGAGCGCCCGTACCCCTTCTCTCCGGACGTCGTCGTCGACATCGACGACGTCGCCGAGCGCAAGTTCGAGATGCTCGACTGCCACGAGTCCCAGATGTACGAGTGGCTTCCGTCCGTCGAGGGCACGCTGGAGGAAGTTCCCGACGACCCCGACGAGCGGTTCGAGTGGCTCCGGGAGGGCGGCCTGCCGCACGTAGAGGCGCTCGCGGACGTATCGGACCGTTACCGGGAGAAACTGGTCGAGCGGTACGGCGCGGACGGCGAGGACGTGCGCTACGCGGAGGCGTTCGAGGCGAGCGAGTACGGCCGACCGCTCACGGAGGACGCCGCCGAGCGACTGTTTCCCTTCTGAGGGTCGGCGACATAATTATAACACGAGCGTCCGAGTCGCAGAACGATGACGAACGTCCTACTCGCTGGCGAGTCGTGGGTGACGGTACAGTTCGAAATCAAGGGCCGAAACGTACTGCGGGACAGTCAGTACGGCGAGGCGGCGGACCGGTTCGTCTCGACGCTGGAGACAATCGGCGCCTCGGTGACATACCAACCGTGTCACGTCGCGGCGGAGTCGTTTCCCAGAACGAAAGCGGAACTGGACAAGTACGACCTCGTGATTCTGAGCGACGTCGGCGCGGATACGCTCCAAATCACTGAGCAGGTCGCCGACGGCGACACCGACGTGGACCGCTGTGCGTTGCTCGCGGAGTGGGTACGGGACGGCGGCGCACTCGGGATGGTCGGCGGCTACATGAGTTTCGCGGGGAAGGGCGGCCAAGCCCGGTACGGAATGACACGGATTGCCGAGGTGTTGCCGGTCGAAGTTGCAAGTGGAGACGACCGGGTGGAGACGCCGGACGGTGCGGTGCCCCAAAATGAGGGCGTGCCGGGTGCGGACCTCCCCGAAGAGTGGCCTCACGTCCTCGGCTACAATCGCACGACGGCGAAGTCGGACGCGGAAGTCTGGGCGACGGTCCGAGACGATCCGTTTCTGGCGGTGGGCGACTACGGCGACGGCAGTTCGTTCGCGTACGCGACGGACTGTGCTCCCCACTGGGCACCGGAGGGACTGCTCTCGTGGGACCACCTCCCGACGGTCTGGAGTCGCGTCCTCGACCGCGTGACGTAGTGTCTGTTCCCAACTACGGCAACTCGTCCAGATACGCATTCCACACGGCCATCGGGTCCTCGCAGGCAATCTCCGAGATGGTTCGACAGCCATCGTAGCCCCACATGAAGACGCTGTCCGCGCCGCAGTCGAGCGCGGTCCGGGTCGCGGCCCGTACGTCGTCCGTCGCCGACGCACCCGAGAGGCCGAACCCCTGAATCCACAACTGACTGCGAAGCCCGTGGTCGTCGGCGACCGAGACGAGTTCCTCACCGAACTCGGCGACGTACTCGCCGGGGTCAGCGTTCTCGGTGAACGCCGCCCAGTAGGGGTCGGTCGCCAGCACGTCGATGTGGTCGTTCGCGGCTAACTGCGCCCAGTCGCGCGGCCCGTGGTCGGCAGACTGGGTGGGCATGAGACAGACGGCGTTTTCCGCTCCCTCCTCGTGAGTCAGCGCCATCAGTTCGTCGAGGAAGTCGAGCATCGAGTCCTCGCGGAACCGGGAAACCCGCTCGGTCTCGGTCGCGGGCATCGGTTCGTCGTACCGCTCGCGGTACGACTCCCGACAGTGTTCGCACCGACAACACCAGACGTCGTCGGGGTAGCCGTCTTCGTACCAGTGGACGTCGTGCCAGTGCGGTTCGTCCCAGAAGAGGACGTCCGCACCGAGACCGGCGGCATCCCGCGTCCACTCGCGCATAAATTCGCGGAACGTTGGGTCGTTGAAACAAGCGGCGGGGACGCGTTCGCCCGTGTTGAGAACCTGACGGGAGTCGGGATTCTGCGCGACGAATCGAGAGAACTCTTCGCCGCCGAAGACGCCGCCGACTGCCCACGGATTGACGTAGGTAGTCAACCCCCGCTCGTGACTCGCCGCGACGATTTCGGCCATCGTCTCGCGGTAGAACGCCTGATCGCGCTCGCTGAACGTGTGGAGGACCGCGTCGAGTCCAGCGTCGCGGAAGCGCGTCAGGTCGGCCGTCGCATGGTCGGGGTCCTGTACGCCGAAGTAGCTCGTACCGGCTTCGATGTCGGGCATAGCCGTGACGTGCTAGCGATGGCCGTGCCGATACCTTGAACGTACCGGTGGGCCAGAGAATGCAGTGAGCGAGAAACGGAGTCGGCAATCGCGTCTCGAAACGGGAATTCGAACGAACAACGAACACAGGGGAACGCCGAACCTATTTAACCCATGCCGCGCCAGAAGTTCGTATGCCATCTCGGACCATCTACGAGGAGTTGGGCGTCCCACACGTGGTCAACGCCACGGGGACCAAGACCCGCATCGGCGGCAGTCGCATTCGGCCGGAGGCCGTCAAGGCGATGGCTCGCGCGTCTGAAGCGTTCGTGCGCCTCTCGGACCTGCAGGCCAGAGCGAGCGAACTGATAGCGGACGTCACCAGCGCAGACGCGGGCTACGTCGCGTCCGGCGCGTCGAGCGCGCTCGCACTCGGCGCGGCCGCCTGCATCGCGGGCGACGACCTCGGCGCGATGGCCCGTCTCCCCGACACCGAGGGTCTCGCCGACGAAATCGTGATGCCACGCACGCACCGCACCGGCTACGACCACGCGCTCCGCGCCGCTGGCGCAACCATCGTGGACGTCGGCAGCAACGACAAGCACCTCGGCACCGGGTCTCGCAACGTCGAACCGTGGGAGATAGCCGACGCTATCGGCGAGGACACCGCAGCGGTCGCTTACGTCGAGAAGTCTTACACGGAACCGCCACTCGATGTGGTCTGCGATGTCGCTCACGACCACGGCGTTCCGGTTATCGTGGACGCCGCCGCCGAACTCCCGCCGCCGAGCAACTTCGAGGCGTTCGTCGACGCCGGGGCGGACCTCGTCGCGTTCAGCGGCGGGAAGGCGATTCGCGGCCCGCAGACGACCGGCATCCTCGCTGGGCGAGACGACCTCATCCGGTCCGTCGCCGCCCAGCATCTCGACATGCACGCCGCCGAGCAGGTGTGGGAACCCGCGCGCGAACTCGTGGACCCCGACAGACTCGGCGGCGTCCCACGGCAGGGAATCGGCCGCCCGATGAAGGTTGGCAAGGAGGAACTCGTCGGTCTGATTCGCGCGCTCGAACTGTTCGTCGAGGAGGACCACGACGCCCTCGTCGAGGAATGGCTCGAACGCTCGCGGCGAATCGCGGCGGACCTCGAAGCCGTTTCGGGATTCGACACCTCGCTGACGGCCGACGACAAGACGGCCGTCGCTCCCGAAGTAATTGTCTCAGTGGATGCCAATGTTGCCGGCGTCTCGGCGACCGACGTGGTTGGCGGCCTTCGGCGCGAGGAACCGCGCGTGTTCGTCGGCGCGGACGCGCTCCCCGCGAGCGAGTTCACGGTCAACCCAATGTGTCTCACCGACGATGAAGCCGAGTACGCCGTCGAGCGAATCGTCGCGCAGGCCGAAGCTTGACATCCTCCCCGCCCTGAATAACGAGTGAAGTCTATCTCCTCGACTGCCACCGACCCTACACAGCGTCGAATTCGACGACGCTCTTGATGACGTTGTCGCCCGTCTCGAACGCCTGCTCGACCTCCTCGGGGCCGTGGATTCCGGTTACGAGCGCGTCGGTGAACCAGTCGGGGAACGAGGCGAGCGACTCCGTGGCCGCCTCGTACTGGGCGACGTTCGAGTTGACGCTTCCCACGAGTGCTTTGTTCTCTAGCACTAGCTCTCGGTGGAGGCGCCCACCGTCCAACTCGACGCTCCCGTCTGACGGGATGCCCAACAGCGCGCCGACACCGTTCGGCGCGAGCGCCTCGATGGTCTCGAAGGCGTGGGGCGCGTAGCCCGTCGCCTCGTAGACGAAGTCCATCGGTTCGTAGGCGTCCGGCACGTCTGCGAGCGGCGTCTCGCGTGAATCGACGTAGGTCGCGCCGAGACGTTCGATTATCTCGACCGTCGGGTCGGGCCTGTCGCGCCGGCCGAGACAGTAGCAGCGCTCGAAGTCGTCGCTCTCGACCAGCATCGCCAGCGTCAGGAGACCGAGCGGGCCGTTCCCCAGCACCATCGCAGATTCAGGCTGCCACTCGAACGCCGACCTACTGGCGTAGGCGTGTTCGAGGGCCTTCTCGGTATTGCTGATAGGTTCGACGAGGAAGCCGGTTTCGGCGAACGCGTCGGGCACACCGAGGAGGAACGATTCGTGGCTGGTGAAGTAGTCGGCCATGTAGCCGTGCTCGCCGACGATGCCGCGTTCGACGTACTGGCCGTCCGGGGCCATGTCCGGTTCGCCGCGTTCGAAGTACCGATTGTCGGCCTCCGGGTCCGACGGCCGTCGAACCGCCGGCACGACGAGGTCTCCCGCGTCGAATCGGGTCCCATTCGGCTCCTCGACGACGCCGACCGCTTCGTGGCCGAGTATCTGGTAATCGGCGTCGCCGGGAAAGCCGCCGTGGTTACCCTCGATGACCTCGTGATCGGTGCCGTCGATGCCGACGCGGAGCGTTCGAACTAGCGCCTCACCAGACTCTGGCGTGGGTTTCGGCACGTCGAGTAATTGTGGGTCAGACTGGTCGCGTCGGACCGCGATAGCTCTCATCGATCGGTCACGCCCCCGACCCCGCTTTCGAGTCGCGGGCGGTCGCGACTACTTCGATCTCGACGCCGATGTCGATGGGGAGGTCTTCGACTTGAACCGCGCTTCGGGCAGGATACGGCGCAGACATGTAGTCTGCGTACACATCGTTGATGGCGTCGTAGTCGTCCATGTCCTGTACGAAGACGGTCGCCTTCACCACGTCGTCGAGCGACAGGCCCGCCGCCGTCAGTACTGCCTCGACGTTCTCTAGGGTGCGCGCGGTCTGTTCTTCGATGGTGTCGCCGACGATGTCGCCCGAGTCGGGGTCAACTGGCCCCTGTCCGGAAACGTAGATGCGGTCGCCGTCGCGAACGCCCTGCGAGAACGGGCCGATGCTCGGCGGCGCGGCGTCGGTACTAATCTCTTCCATGCGTCGCCTCCGAACCGGTGTACTGGATTCGTGTCGTGATTCCGTCGCCGTCATGGTGGTCACGAGCGGCTAGACCCACCGCTCGACCTACGGTGCACTGCGTGCGTACCATACGGTGTGTGCTCATACCGCCGAGTAATAAAACCAGTCCCCGTGGAGTAGCTTCGGACGTATTCGCCAGACGCTGGGAACCGGTCGTGGGTGAACTCGTAGTCGGTGTTTCGGTCGGTTGCGCGTTCGTTGAGACGATACGGAACATCGAGTTCTGTCGGCTCAATCGGTCCTCTTGCCACCCCCGGACTAAGGTCCAGTCACAGTTTCGGAGGATGGCATAAATTTGGGTGGGTTTTGTGGCGAATCGGCATCAAATACCTCAAATCCGTTCCTTAGTCGCGGGGATAACTAGCGAAGTCTCAGTACTTATCCACAATTGAAGAGATTTCAGACCCTTTCTTCAGTGTTGCCACTCACAGATAGCTAGCTGAATATCCCTCAGACGCTCAGTCAGGCGGCACCAGCGCTGCCGAAACCAGTTCGACACATTCCCCAGCCGTCAGGACGGGAGCGTAATCCATCTCGCCATCGACACTTGTTTTCAACAGAAAATCGGTGAGCCGCCAGATGTTGTAGAGTAGGGCTGCGAAGACAAAATAGAACAAGCGGACGCGATAGTCTTTCGAGGAGGTCTTCGCAAGGAAATCGTGTTTGATCGATTTATAGCCATTCTCAATCTGCCAGCGGCGACTATATCGACGACAGAACGACTCCGCTTCCTCCGGACCGACCCGAACGTTCGTGGCGAATACTGCCGTCCCGTCACCCTTCGTAGACGGGACGTAGAGAAACTGCATCGGGTGGGAACCAGCTTCCACATCGACAGACGCCGATTCGACGGCAACATCTTGTCCGTCTGTTTCCATCCGCTCGATGACGGTCCGTTCTGTACTGGAAATGCGCTTCGGAATGAGGTAGTTCACGCCCAGATTCGAGAGCGTCTGAAAGACTCGCATCGAATCAAACTCCCGGTCGCACAGTACGGTCCCAATCGGCACGTGGTCTTTCACCCGTAAGACCAACCGCCGGACAGTGCGATGGATTCGATTCGACGGATTCTCGTCCCACGGTGAACTTTCCCGCACCGGCTCGACGGCAAGTACAAGCGGGATATTCCGACCAACAATTGAGAGTGTGGCAAATTTGAACGCTCTGCCGTCGCCGTCTTTCGTCCCGCTCACCATCGACATTCCCTCCACGTCCCCGTAGTAGGGCACGGTCGTAATGTCGATTGCCACCGTGACTGGACGACGAAACGCTGTTTCAGAGGCGATAGCCGAAAGAACGTGATCTGTCGCAGTGTCGAATCCCGCGATGAGGTTCTCAGGGTCGAACTGTTTTACTGCTCGAAGGTGGGTATCGCCGTGGGGACCGTACTCTGCACCTCGGCGATACTGGAAGCGCGCTGCTCCTTGTGCGGTGCCGCAACCGACCATCCCCATGAACGTCTGTAACTCGAAAAACCGCGTATCTTCGTATGTCGCATTGTCAGCACGGTTAGAATCGAACCCGTCAAAGCCATGGTCACGAGCAAGACGCGTCGTTCGCTGGATGTTCTCATCTGTGAACTCGTCTTCGGCGGTTGCTTCTTTTTCCTCGGCAGGGCACGCCTCGGAATCTTTACGTGGATGGAGTACCTCTTCTTTCGGTCGGACGGTTCGAACGGAGAGGTCTTCGTCGTGGATTTCTTTGACGAGATAATGAGCGGCTGTCGTAATGAACTCACAAACTCCCTCGTCGAAACGATTGCGCCACGTCCGCGAAAGAACTGATTCACTAGGGAGTCGATCAAGCCCGCATACTGCCGCGAGTTCTGGTTGCCGGGTCAACGCTCGATAGCTGTCGCCGGTTATTTCGCGGTAGAGAAACAACTTGAGTACTCCATGGAATGAGAAGGATGCGGGATGCCACTCTGGATAGCCATCGTCGAGCCTGTCGAACGGGCCATCAACTGCTTGAAGTACTTCGGAAAGAGATTGTCCTCTTTGAATTCGGTTTCGCAGTTCGATTCCAACAAGATATGCGTCAGTTAATCGTCCGACCCGAGCTTCCATCTCTACTTGATTCTACACGGTAAATCTATTCGAAACCTTGGGTGGCGTTGTCTAGTTAGCGCAGTTTGAGAAGTGAACAGGTTGTAACGGTTGTGTCCATACAAGACGCTCCTCTGCGCAGAAGTTAAGCTAGACGGTGCCCCTTAGATCTACTGAGTTGATTTCGTGATTGGAACAACTGGGGCCATTGCTAGGACACTAGCCCAGATAATGTAACTATATTTAAGATAGTTTTATAATGGTTCTCAATATTTTTCTTCATGTATAGATAGGGAAATAAACCGCGGTTCGAAGAACGGCACAGACAAGTTATCAAAGATGGGGCGACGGCGATTCCTCTCGGCACTTTCCAGTCTTGGGGTTTCAGGAGCCGCGTTGAAATTCATGACGAAAGACGCGCTCGCATCGGTTACCGGTAATCCGGAAGACGAAGTGCCCAGATTGTACAGTCTGCGGGTTACGAATCCAGACGAAGTGCGGCATAACAACGCTGCCCCGGTTCGGGAACCTGTCTACGGGTCAATCCCGCGGTCAGTGTGGGTGCAGATAGATGGAGCACACGACGCTCGACGCCAACTTGAACAACAGCTCCCAACTGTTTCCTCTGAACCACACCGCAGCATCTCTGCGACGGTTCGACACGTCAAGGGACACTCCGGAAGTCAAAGCCAAATCGTTGTTCATTACCCGTATGAGGAACGCGAAGAAGTTGCGAATGCCGAAGTTTCCGTTCCCCTCAGTGATGTGAAAGAAACCCTGCCAGCCAATATGTCTGGCATCGCTGGGCGCGGGACCGAAGTCGCCGAAGAGGTTCCCCCTGTCCCAATCAAGGTGGTTCGCTCCCCGGAACAAGAACAGTGGTACGAGTACAGATACCGAAATCCCGGTGTCCCTGCTGGGGCAGCCGCGACCTTTGGCACCACTGAAGGCCCTGCGACACTCGGAACACCGGTGTGGGATAATAAGGACGAAGAGATGGCACTGTTGACCTGTGGCCATGTTGTCTCGAACCACGGACCACGCTGCTACCAACCTGGTGCGCAGAACGCCCCCGGTGAGAGCGATCCCAACTACATTGGGGCAACAGATTTGGATTATTTCAAACACGGTTCCGAGTTTGATGCTGCGATGATTCGGACGACAGGTGGAATCAGCACATACGGCGGGTTCGCAGATACCGGGGACGACAACTACCGTGGGCCAAACATCGGCGGAACTGTGCAAAAAGATTGGTTGGAAGACGCTGCACAGAACGGAGACCCACTCAAGAAACAAGGACTCGGTTCAGGCCTAAAAGAAGGGGCAGTCACGAATACGAACGACACCTACTTCCTCACCAAAGCGGACAATGAAGGCGGAGACTCTGGTGGACCGCACTTCCGGCTTCTTGACTCAGACTCAGACACAGCGGAAATCGCAGGAATACATAAGAGCGACTACGGCGGAAAGTCGAAAGCGACCATCCTCGCAGAAATCGAACAGCGGTGGAACCTTACGACGACACCCTAATTGACCTTCGACTGAGGCTCAATCTCGACAGTAAACGACCATTCGAATTTATTGTTTAACCGTTCTTCATCGGGCAACTGGAATTTCACCTGATCCGAGAATTGGTACTGCCCAGAATGATACTCTGAGGTCAAACCAGTTGGCAGAAGAATGGCGTACTCGTCGGAAACAGACTCGCCTGCATCTAAGATTATAGTGGTACCAACTTGCGGGATATCGAAGTCCTCCACGGCTCGCCATGGTGGTTCGTCTGGCACGAGTCGCTCTTTGTTTACGCTTGTATCGCGGGAATGGAGAGGAATAACTACGAGTTGCTTATCAGACTGATTTGTGCCAAAGTACCGAGAGAATGGTGGTGTAATACCAAACATCGTCCGAAGTGTTTCGGTACCCGTATTAGTAAGCGAGATGCAGAACGTTCCCGGATGGGTTTGAGAAAACTCGGCCACTTTCTCCACACGTACCTCAAATCGGTGGTCTGCACTCGTCGTCGGTAATTCCATGAAATCGTAGGTGGTTACATACTCCTCTGGATTCGGATGAACGTCGAATTCAGGCCAAGTCATTCTCTTATAGTATGGTTCCTGCGTATTTAATATCCATGCAGCAATTGACGTGCAACTCGGTTGCTTCAACTCGAAGCTTTGAGACGATTACCATTGACATTACCTCCACACACCCATGCCCCGGTCGTGATGTCGATTGCAACGGTCATTGTCCGACAAAGCTCCGTTTCAGAGGCGAGAGTCGCAGTTCCCCTCGTACTGCTTCCCCGCTATCCGTTAGTTTCACAGATGCTGATAGTTGCTTGGTTTATCTTTGGGTTCTATATTGTAGACCCAGAACCAAGCCCCAGCGAACATTCGTTTGCTTCGTTTTTTATGGCCAGCATTGGTCGTTATCGGGCTTCTACTTGGTGTCATCGAGTATTTGCCCGCTCTTGGTTTGGAGTTGCTCCACCCAGTTCCTTGTCGGGTAGCTAATCTCTTCTTTTTGTCCGCCTCGTAAGACCTAGCATGAAGTCTCTATTTAATACCCCTAAATATATGCGGAAATAAGGCGCGCATCAGAACCATCTTCCGAGGTTGTGGTCCAGTAGACACCTTCCCTGGATACATCATTATGAAGTTTATGTCTGTCCGGATCCGCAGTCCTCACTCTTTGCCACGCCGTTCAGTTGGCCAACGCCAGGGCCACGCACGTCGATACGTCGGCCGCCAATACCGCCGGACAGTCCCGAACGCACTTTCGGGTCCATCCGATACAGGACGCTCCCGTCACTTCTCGGCTTCGTCGAACGCTTCTCCTGCCGCTTCGGCTGTCTCCTCCGCCGAGATGTGCGAATACGCATCCATCGTCGTCTTTGGGTCGGCGTGGAGCAGGTGCTTTTGAGCCTGTTCCCACCCTTTCTGGCGAACGAGCGTGCTGCCAGCACCGCGACGCCCCCCGTGAAGTTCGAGGTACTCGCCGCTCTCGGTGTCGAGTCCCGGTATGTCGGCCTCCTTCGAGAGGCGTTGCAGCAGCGTCCTCGCTCCGGCAGTCGTCAGTGCGGGCGGGGCGACGTCGTACCCGTAGCAGACCTCGAGTGCAGTCGCATCGGCGCGAATCGACGCGATTTCGTCCTCACTGTATCCGTCGGCTTCCAACCCCGCGTTCGCGGCAGCGGATATCGAAGGCCCGTGGAACGAAGGAAACACCGGCCACTCCTCGTTCGGCGGGTCGAACATTTGTTTCCAGCGTTCGAGCACCGACGTGGCTTGCTTGGGGGCACTCGTATCCCGGTACTGCTGCTGTCCTTTTTCCAGAATGTGCATCGTGCCGCCGTCGAGATCAACGTCCGACCAGCGAATCCCCGTTCGACGCGCGTCGTTGTTTCCGGGAGCCTTCAGTACTTCTGCGCCTCGCACACCGGTGTAACCTATTGTTGCGACGAGCGCTCGGTCGCGCGACTCTGCGAGCGCGTCGGAGCCACGTTCGTCTATTGCGTCATGAGCGCGTTTCGAAATGTAGGCCATGATGGCCGCTCGCTGCTTGGGCGACCAGAACTGCTGTTCGTGGTCGGCCTGCCGGTCGTCGTCGGGCAGCGGTTCCTCGGCACGGGCTTTCTTCGCGGGGTTGTCCGGGAGGTACGCGCGCGCCTGACACCACGAGAGGTACGCGCGAACGTAATCGTAGTACTTCCGTGCCGATGACGGCGCAATACCGGTAGTGCCGTTCGTGCGACGTTTCAAGTGACGAGCGTAGGCTTCGAGGTCGTCGACATCGAGCGCAGCGAACGTGTACGTACTCCGATTCTCTCGCGTCCAAGACAGCCACTTTCGGACGACACGCTCGGCGTTTCGGCGGTAGTTCCCCGAATCGTTGCCCTTGCTCTTGTCGGTGAGATAATCGTCAAGTGGGCTATCGAGCGGTTGGTCTGTCTTACTCACGGTTCGTCGCCTCACTTAGTTGCAGGTCTGTTCGGGTTGGCAGTCGAGTAGTAGGCGTGGGCATAGTGGGTTTTGTGTTGGTTCCTCCCGGGTTTTGGTGTCGAGAAGCCGGTTTTCGGTGATAGGGGAGTTTCGTGCGTCACCGAGGGCGGCGACCCACTAAAATCTACTTATGATTCCTGCGCTAATCACAAGTGCGGCCATCCACGACAGTATTGGCATGGAGGACGTCTGAGACCACTGCAATCGATAGAATTAGATTCTCACGGTAAGTTATAAACTACATATCGCTGTATGGAATGTTGGTGGCGATCGTGAAAGACAGCGCCTTCCCTAAGACACCGTTTCCTGCGGAATGAGTCGCAATACAGCGGGTTTCGCTTTCACCCGAGGGTCACAACAGGGGGAAAACAGTTAGAGGTCGTAGCCCCACTCTCTGAGGACGGATTCAGCGTCGTCGATGTTCTGCATGCCCGCAAGATAGATTGCTTCGCGTGCGTCAAGTTTGTAGACGTCGTCGTCGAAGCGGTCTTCCAGTTGCCGTCGCGCATCGTTCTCGTTCTCGTCGGTATCGTCTTGGACGAAGAGCTGGTGGACGTTCTCGCGTTCGTCTTTGACTTTGTCTCGTCGGAGCGTGTACGGTAGATCTGAACGGTTCAGTCCATCAGTGTTACTGCTCGAGCCATCTGGTTGGTCATACTGTCCAGTGTTACTGGATGTGTCTTCTGGCTCAGATTGCTGGTCGGTGGAGCTGGAGGATTGGTCTGGTGAGTCTTGCTCAGTGGATTGGGTATCGTCTGACTCCGAGGGGTCATCTGCGAACGGATCAGAAGCACCCGATTTCATGCTGGTGCCTCCGTCGGCTGCTCGAACTGTTCTGTGATGTACTTTGCAAGCTGGTCGAATTTATCGAGTGTCTGCTCTTCGTAATCCCGGAGGTCGCGGTACTCGTCGTTCTCTGCGAGTTGGAAGATACTGACTTGGTTCTCCCACGCTTCACCGAGCATCGAGCCACGCTCTCGGATCGAGACTGGTGCGACCGGAAGGTCTTGTTCTGCGAGTCGGTTTTCGTATTCGGATTGGAGGTTCGTATCGGAGACTTTGTTCGGCACGACACCGAGGACACCGATTTCGATGTCGCCGAGTTTCTCTTCGATTCCGTCAACGACGTCTCGAAGACCGTCCACACTTTGCTTGCCTTTTGGTGAGAGTTCGGCGGGGATGACGAGGTTCGAGGTGGCGTAGACGGCGTTGTAGAGGTGTTGTCCGACTGTCGCTGGTGGGTCGACGATGATGACGTCGTATTCGTTCGGGATGTCTGCGTCTGCGAGGACTCGTCGGAGTTGTTTCTCTTTTGGCCAGCGGAAGTTCGCGTCGTGCATGCTTTCTTCCATTTTTGCGGCGCGATTGAGATTCTGTTCGAGGTCACTCAACATGTTGTGACTCGGGATGATGTCGATGTTGTCCTCGACTTGTTGTGTGAGATTGGCGAAGTCGCCTTTGGGGCGTTCGACGAGGTGTCGGACGAGGTTATCGACTTCTGGGTCTTTTCGGTGGTCTTCTGTGCCGAGGTGGTGGGTGAGTCCGCCGTCTTGGGGGTCCATGTCGATGACGAGAACGGATTGATCGTTTCGGGCGTGTGCTGCCGCGAGGGATACTGAAACGGTTGTTTTCCCGATTCCGCCGGCCTCGCTCCAGACGGTGTACGAAATCATCGTACTGGCACGTCACACTGCCTGTATAAATAATCTCGTCAGACGAGACAGTGCCACTGCCGAGTTGCACTAAATAATAACATTGCTCAGTGATACTGGCCAGAATTACTGGCCAGTAACACTGAACAATAGTCTTGGACATATGAACCAGACAGTAGAGTTGACCAGTATGATCCCTCAATATTAGCGTGCAGTCTCCTTAAGCAATGCTACTGAATAGTGGTAATGGGCAATCAGACTCACCACTCTAACTATTCAGTCTGAACGAGTTATTTAACTGGAATTAGGCGCTAAGTCCCCTTCCTCAAGGAGCAACGCAGCGAAGCGAGTAGCGCAGTAGGGAGGGGATACAGCGCCGCACAGGTCTCAAACACGTTCGTCGCTCGGCCCACAGGCCCACCGCTACCTTTATGTCTATCCATAGTCTATACATCGGTGATGGATAGGTTTGAAATCGAAGGCGAGGAAGTCCTCGACGGCACTGCAAAACCGTCGGGCAATAGTGCCCACGTCATCGTTCCCAAACGCTGGCGCGGAGCCGACGTAAAAGTCGTCCGCGTCTCCGAACCCGACCCAGACGAGTAGACCATGCAGTACAACTACAAGTACCGACTGGCCCCACCGGAAGCCCTCACCGAGACGCTTCTGCACCACGTCGATACTTGCAGGCAACTGTACAATCACGTCCTCTACCTGCTCAACGAGGCAGACGACATTCCCGCCCGCTACGACGTGCAGGGGCAACTCCCCGACCTCAAATCGTGGTGGGATGACCTCGGGGACGTTCACTCGAAAGTGTTGCAGATGGTCGTCAAGCGCGTCTACGACAACCTCTCCACGCTCAAAGCCCAGAAGGAGAACGGACGTGCCGTGGGGATGCTCAAGTGGAAACCGCCTCGGGAGTATCGGTCGCTCACCTACAACCAGTCCGGCTTCAAGCTCAAGAATACGAGTGGTCGGCCCGTGTTGTGGTTGAGCAAAATCGGAGAGATCCCGATCCACCTCCACAGAGACATCCCCGAGAACGCGACCATCAAACAGGTCACGGTCAAACGAGAACCCACGGGCGAGTGGTACGCCACGTTCGGCATCGACGTAGACGAAGCCACGCCCGAGAAGTCGGAGAATCCAGAGCGAGTCGTTGGGATCGACGTGGGGATTTGCAAGTACGCCCACGACACCGACGGATACGCCATCGAGAGTCCCGACTTCAGCGACGAGCGCGAACGACTCGAACGCGCCCAACGCAACCTCTCGCGGAAAGAACACGGCTCGAACAATTGGGAGGAACAAAGGAAGGTCGTGGCTGAACGCCACGCCGAGTTGAAGCGAAAGCGCCGCGACTTTCTCCACAAGTTGTCGAACTACTACGCCCGTGAGTACGACTTGGTGGCGGTCGAAGACTTGGACGCGAGGGGACTGGTCGAACTCCCCGGTAACTCACGGAATCGCGCAGGCGCGGCGTGGGGGACGTTCCTCCGTATGCTCGAATACAAGTGCAAACGGGAAGGAACGCACTATGTCGCGGTCGACCCGAAGGACACGACGAAGGAGTGTGCCTCCTGCGGTGTCGAGACGGATAAACCGCTGTGGGTACGCGAGCATTCGTGTCCGGCGTGTGGGTTCGAGGCGGATAGGGACGCGAATGCGGCGTGGAATATTCGTTCTCGCGGCCTTGAAGACGTAGGAGTGGGATACTCCGAATCAACGTCCTCAGAATCGCAGAGCGATTCTGATGGGCTGCGAAAATCGCATAGCGATTTTCGAACGCCTGTGGAGACTGCGCTCCCTGCGGACACGCGGGTGTCTGCAAAGCGCGTCGTGGAAACAGGAAGCCCCACCCTCAAGGAGCGAACCGCCTCGGCGGTGAGCGAGTAGGGTGGGGTAGTTCACTATGTTCGGGACAAATATGAGTATACATACCATGCTACTCAATCACCTCGCGTTCATCGGTCTGTTCGTTGGCACGACCGTGTTTTTCTCGTGGCTCGACGTCGTAAACGTCCTGCACGGAGAACGGATGCTTGCCCAGCGATCGGCATGGGTCCGAGAACGCTTCGCTGTTGAGGATCCTTGGGAAATCGCGGATTACGACCGTGCAACGACCGGCGTAAACCTTTTACAGACCACGACGACAATGCTAGTGGTCCTCGGGACACTGTATTCGGGGTTGTTCACCGACATCGTCACTGCATTACAAGCAACGACCCTCTCGCCACTCGCACAGGGCGCCGTGCTCTTCGCTGGTGCTTTCGCCGCACTCACACTCATACAGAAGCCGTTCGACGCGTACGCCACGTTCGTCGTTGAGGAATTGTTCGACTTCAACCAACAGACGCCCGCCTTGTTCGTTCGTGACACCGTCGTCTCACTGCTTCTCACTACTGCCATCGCTGGTGGTCTGTCAGCGGCGCTGCTAAGTATCATCCAATCGTTCCCGAACCTCTGGGCACTCGGCGGCATCGCACTCTTCGTCGCCTTCATGCTCGTCTTCCAAATCGTCTACCCACGGATCATCGCACCCCTATTCAACGACTTCGACCCCATCGATTCCGGCGATCTGCGCGAAGCTGTCGACGACGTGTTCGACCGCGCTGGCTTCGAACTCAGCCAACTCTATGAGATGGACGCCAGCCGTCGATCTTCGAAATCGAACGCGTACTTCATTGGATTCGGTCGAACAAAACGCGTGGTCCTGTTCGACACGCTCGTCGAACAGATGACTCGCGAGGAACTGCAGGCGGTGCTCGCACACGAACTCGCTCACTGGCAGAAAAAGCACGTCTGGAAGCTCATGGCCGCCTCGATCCTCCAAATCGGAATCGTGCTCGCCATTGCACAGTACCTCACGTCGACGGAGTGGCTGTACGCGATGTTCAACGTGCCCACCACCGCAACCTATGCTGGCCTTGCACTGGCACTGCTCTGGCTGTATCCACTCATGCAGTTGCTTTCGCCGCTGACAAACAAGATCTCGCTCCGGTTCGAGCGCGAAGCGGATGACTTCGGCGCGACGATAGCTGGCGTCGACGCGATGGTGTCGTCGCTGCAGACCCTCGGCGGCGAAAACCTCTCCAATCCGTTCCCGCATCCACTCTACGAGACGTTCCACTACGACCATCCACCGATTCCCGAACGTATCCGCCGACTAGAAGACAGCAACTCACCCCCCTCCTCTCAGGACGACGAGGACGCAACCCCAGTCTGAGACTCCACGATTCTCTCAGGTATCCGTCGTTCACGGTCTTCGGGTGAGCAATATTTCTTGAACAGCGCGTCGAATGTCACTGCAGCTACTACGGCGTTCGCGGTGATAGATATGAAATTCCATAATTTAGGTCACATTCGAACTATTACAAAATCATACCTATCATCTATTAATCCGTATACTCGTTCGCAATCCATTCAAGAATTTCTTCGTGACCAACGATGCCCTCAGGCGATCGTTCCTCGTCGACGAGGACTGGCTCTGGCATGTCACCCGAGAGGGCATCGATATCGGAATCTTCAGGTGGGAAATAATGGCCGTGGTACTCGATATTCCGGTCTTGGAGTGCGTGGAGGATATCACCACAGCGACTGCATTGGTCGTGTGTGGTCTGTGAATACTATTGTTAGAACGGGCAGTCTATTATTGTATTTTCTGCAAATAACCTAAGGTATAGATGACTCACTATAGTTTTCCTCAACCCATTCGAGGATTTTTTTGTGGCCGACGACGCCTTTCGGAGCGTGCTCTTCATCGACCAGGACGGGATATGTAACGTTGCCCGAGAGTGCATTAATATCGGGATCGGGCGGGGGAAAGTGATTGTCCGTAAAACGAACGTTTCTGCGTTTGAGAGCGCCGCGGATGTCTCCACAGTCACTACAGCGTTCGTGAGAATACAAATTAACCTCCATTTGAGTCTACATTCATTCGAGAGGCAATAAATTCCCTGTTTAAGTTTCTATGTTTCCAACTTCCAATCGATATCATATTAGATTTGATTGAGTAACATGCCCCCGAACCCTTGGATTCTGTGAATGGCCCAGATGTATTCTTCGCCAGGCCGAAGATCGACGTGCGATGACTCGGTCCATCCGACATCGGTCCACGGTCTTGGGTGTGTAATGACGAGCAAACTGCCGTTGTCCAGTTCACCGACCCGCCACGGTGGTTGAGAATACTCCCAGCGAGATTCTTCAAATAAACCAGAAAGGCCTCCAAATTCGGCTAGCAATGATTGAGAGTAGACGCCGAGTTGTGAGATTTGATCAATATGATCGGCAAGAGGAGGTTCAAGTGGGAGAACTTCGGCACGCTGGATGCGAGTACATACGGGAACGTAATCTGCACTAAATCCGGTAGCAAGTCTACAAACAAGTCCGATACAGTCGTCGAAGAATTGTTCGTATTTTTCGTCGTATTCCCAGTTAGACGGATTGAGCCAGTCCTTGAAGCTCATCGTGAGAACTGGTTCATGTGGGTTCAGATTTCCTCCGAGAGTGATACTAATATTAAACGATTTATTTCCGTATGGGATATTCATTGAGGGAATCTCTTCATCGAATTCTTCATTCCGTCTCTCGGTCTCAAACCCTACTGCTTCAAAGGCCTGTAGTGCAATGTCCACGACGTCACTGTAGTCTTTCTTTGTATAGACACATAGATTACTAGATCTCCCCGCCATGCTATTTATATAGCTCTTCGTATGATATAAATTCGATTGTGATTCCCACCGCGTGCGAGTCCTACCGCGACGCGAGTTTTCCCACGGTCGTATGGCTCTTTGACTTTGAGTGCCAGTCGGCTAGCGCGAGTGGAGGTGACGAAATCCTCGATGTTCCCGAACGTGCTGGTGGCCTTGGCGACTTTCGTGACTTGCGCACCATAGTATGCCTTGGTGATGAAGCCAGCCGCATAGAAGATAGAGAGCAGTGAGTGTTGTCCCAATTATCACCACGGCATACATATTTATGTGAATATTTTGCCAGCCCAGTTTGAAAGGGACCTGGGTCACGGATAATCTTACCACGCACACAACTCAAACTGGTTAAGCGGTCGTGGGCGAGGTCTACAGTGAAGCGTGCCGTCTCAGTCTGACTCCTGAGCGCGAGTCGAGTCACCCGGCGAATCGGAATGTCGCTCGATATGTTCACCCTCAACCGGGAAGTAACAGGCGGCTGACTGACCCTGTTCACTCGTTTCATCGAGCGTCGGTTCGGCCTCGTGGCACTCCTCGCTCGCTTTTGGACAACGCGGCGCGAACGCACACCCGGACGGTAAATCGACGGGGTCCGGGGGTTCCCCATCGAGCAACACTCGCTCGCGTACCACAGACGGGTCTTTCTCCGGCGCCGCAGACAACAGCGATTCCGTGTACGGATGCTTCGGCGACTCCACGATGCGTTCGGTCTCTCCTTCTTCGATGATGCGGCCCAGATACATTATGGCGAGCCGGTCCGACACCTGCGCCAGACTCGCGAGGTCGTGTGAGATGTAGATGATGCCGATGTCCTCCTCGTCGGCGAGACCACGGAGCAGATTGAGGAGGTTCACCTTCAGCGACACGTCCAGCATCGACGCCGGTTCGTCACACACCAGAAAGTCCGGTTCGAGGACGAGTGCCCGAGCGATAGCGACGCGTTGGCGTTGCCCGCCCGACAACTCGTGGGGATACTGATCGAGGAACTTCGAGGCGGGCGTCAGCCCAACCCGTTCGAGCGTCTCACGAACCTTCTGGTCGCGCGACTCCGGGGCATGGTCGTGAATCACCAGCGGTTCACCCACCAACCGGCGCACCCGCTGGCGCGGGTTCAACGAATCGAAGGGGTCTTGGAAGATAATCTGGGCCTTCTCTCTGAACGCCTGCATATTCCCGTCCTGATACTCCTCGATGTCGGTACCGTCGAACGTAATCGACCCACCAGTCGGTTCTTCGAGCAGTGCGACCGTCTCGCCGAGTGTCGATTTCCCACAACCGCTCTCGCCAGCGATGCCCAACACTTCCGACTTCCGAACCGACAGCGAGACGCCATCGACGGCGCGCACGTGATTTGGCTCCTCGCCACGAATCTGATCGAACAGCGGTTGGCTCTGCTGGTACCACTTTTCGAGGTCGTCAGTCTCGAGGATGACCTCCCCTCGGTCAGCGACCGTACGGGACTCCTCGGGTTCGATTCCCCACGTCTTCGGTTTCGTCGCCTCCCGCCGCATCTGGGCGGCTTGATCGACGTAGTGACACGCAGACTTATGGTTGCGATTCGGCAAGTCTACTGGGTCTGGATGTGACTGCTCGCACGTCTCGTCGGCGAACGGACAGCGGTCCCGGAACACACAGCCAGACGGCTTTTCGCTCAGATTCGGCGGTGACCCCGGAATCGAAACCGGGTCGTCCGCCACGTCCTCTATCTCCGGGAACGAGTTCTTCAACCCGATAGTGTAGGGATTCGTCGGATTGACCAGCACGTTGTCCACGCTTCCCTGCTCCATCACTTTGCCGCCGTAGAGGATGGACAGGTCGTCACAGGTCTCCGCGATGACACCGACTTCGTGCGTGATGAGCAGCAGCGAACTGTCGATACGGTCCTGAATCTCGATTATCTTGTCGATAATCTTGTCTTGGACGATGACGTCCAACCCCGTCGTCGGCTCGTCGGCGATGATGAGGTCCGGGTCGAGTGCGAGCGCCATCGCAATCGTGACTCGCTGGCGCATTCCGCCGGAGAACTCGTGGGGGTAGTCGTCGATTCGCTCGGGGTCGAGACCCACCATGTCGAACAACTCCTGGACCCTGTCGCGGGCCTTCTGCTTCGAGACGTTGCGATGCTTCTGGATGGCTTGCCGAATCTGGGCACCCGTGGACATCACGGGGTCCAGCGAGTCCATCGCGCTCTGTGGGATGTACGCGATGTCCTCCCAGAGAACGTCTCGGCGTTCGCGTTCGGAGAGCGACAGCAGGTCTTGGCCCTTGAACGTGACCGACCCACTATCGACGGTGCCGTTGTCGGGCAGGAGTCCGAGGACGGCCTCTGCGGCCGTGGACTTACCCGATCCGCTCTCACCGGCGAGACCGTAGTTGACTCCTTCCTCGATGGTGAACGAGATGCCGTTGACTGCGTGGACGTTATCCTCTCCGGTGCTGTACGTGACGTGTAAGTCGTCTACTTCGAGCAGTGTCATTGTTCGGTCTGGATTTCGGGGTTGATCACTTCTTCGTAGGCTCTACCGATGAGGAACACCGACGTGGTGACCGCTGCGATGCCGAGTGCTGGTGGGAACACCCACCACCACGCGATGCGGATGTTACCGGACTCGAACACTTGCCGGAGCATCCGTCCCCAACTGGTCGTCGTCGGGTCGCCGAAGCCGAGGAACGCCAGACTGGCCGCCGAGGCGATGGACCACGCGACGCCGTACGCCGTGTAGAGGAAACCGATGGGCAGGACGTTCGGTGCGACGTGCAGGAACATCGTCCGTGGGTGACTCGCACCGCTCGCTCGTGCGGATTTGACGAAGGTACGCTCCCGTAACGTCAGCACCTCCGCACGAACGACGCGAGCAGGCATCTTCCAGAGGAACCCGGCGATGATAGCCGTGATAAGCCAGATGCTCGGCGTGACGAACGTCAACAACAGCAGCGCCATCGGCATGAACGGCAGCGAGAACGTCAGGTCGGTGATGCGCATCAGCAACTCGTCCACCCACCCGCCGAAGTAGCCGCTGACGAGGCCGACGAGGAAGCCGAGGAGTCCGGTTCCGAGGCCGCCGAAGAGGCCGACGATGAGCGTCGGTCGTGCGCCTGCGAGGAACTGACTGAACACGTCCTTGCCGTACGCCGTCGTTCCGAACAGCGCCTCGCCGTTCGGAGCCTCGACGCGCATGAGTTCGCCGGAGTCGGTCCGCATGTCGTGTTCGATGGGGTCGTGGGGCGCGAGCATCGGCCCGAATAGCCCGAGGAAGACGAACGCCGCGAGGACGAGAACGCCCACGAGCGCCATCCGGTCCTGCGCGATAAATTCGAGCTGAGACTTCGCTCGCTCCGCCGTGTTCGAGAGGCGGTCCCGCCACGTGACAGAGGAGGTTGCCATCAGGCACCACCTCCATCAACCGTGACCGTCGGATCGAAGTACGCGTACAAGACGTCTGCGAGCAGGTTCATGACGATGACCGCAAGTGCCATGATGAAGACGGCAGCCTGCACGAGTGGATAGTCCTGTTGTTGGATCGCCAGCACGAGCGCCCGGCCGATGCCGGGCCACGCGAAGACGACTTCGAGGAGGATGAGGCCTTGGAATATCATCCCGAGTCGGAGCGCGAAGTAGGTGAGTACCGGAAGCATCGAGTTCCGCCCGGCGCGCATCAGCTGCTCGTTCTCCGAGAGACCCTTCGCGCGATGGAGTTTGAGGAACTCAGAACCCTTCTTCTCCACGACGCCGTTGCGGGCGAGCAGGAGGAAGTCGCCGCTGTAGAACAGCACCGTCACGGTGAACGGCAGAATGTAGTGGTGCAGGAAGTCCATCGAGAGATACGTTTCCAGTAGTCCGTCCGGTGACGCCGTCACCGACCGCATTCCGAACGCCGGGGCGACGCCCAGCGTGTAGGAGAAGATGATGACGAAGAAGATGGCTGTGATGAACACGGGGGTCGAGCGAAGGAACGTCGTCCCGATGATGCTGATGGTCTCCAGTTTCGACCCGCGGTTCCAGCCGACGTACATGCCGAGCAGCGTGCTCAGGATGGCCGTCGTAGTCAGTGCGGGCACGAGCAGGACGAGCGTGTTCGCCAGTTTCGGCGCGAGGATCGACCACACCTGCCGGCTCTGGAGAATCGAGTAGCCGAACTGGAAGGTGAGGATGTTCTTCAGGTAGATGACGTACTGCTGCCAGAGCGGCTTGTCGAGACCGTACAGCGCCATAATCTGGTCGACTTGGTCCTGCGTGAGATTGCCCGCCGTGATGAGCGCCTCGAACGGACTTCCCGGGAGCATCCGGAGGACGACGAAGATTATCGAGACGGCGACGAACGTTAGCATCATCGCGATGGCGACCCGCTTCGCCAAGAACCGCTGGAAACTGCTCATCCGCTCACCTCCTCGACTTGTTCGTGCCGAGCCAGCACCGTCTCGTACTGCTCGACGATGGCCGTGTCGAGGAAGACGCCGTCGACGACGAGCGAGTCTCTCGCCGAGGCGTCGAACTGCTCTACGAATCGTCGTGCCTGTTCGACCTCGTCCGCTGTCGGCGTGTACACGTCGTTTAGCACCTCTATCTGAGCAGGATGGATTGCCTTCTGTCCGACGTACCCGATTTCGCGGGCCCGCCGGGCCGATTCACGCAATCCGTCCGTGTCCTGAAAGTCTTGGTAGACGGTCGCAATCGGGTCGAGACCACCGACTGCGGCGGCACCGACCGTGAGCTGGCTCACGAACTCCAAGACTCGTTCGGGGCGGCCGGTTGCGCCGATGGCGCGCGTGTAGTCGCCGAATCCGAACGAGAAGCCAGTTACTTCCGGGAGTTCACCGCCGCGTTCTGCGATTTCGACCGCCGAAAACAGCCCGCGTGGCGTTTCGACGATAGGAATGAACTCCGGCGTCTCACCGTCGGCCTGCCGAGCGACCGAGACGAACGTCTCTAGTTCGCTAGGCGTCTCGATCATCGGAACGATGACCGAATCCGAGTCGCTCTCGACCACTGCGAGCAGGTCGTTCAACCATCGCTGGGTCTGTGCGCCGTTGATGCGAACGCATCGCTCCGTGTCGCCGAACTCGGCCGTCGCGGTCACGTCCGCCACGTTCTCTCGGGCCTCGGGAACTGCCGAGTCCGGAACCGCATCTTCGAGGTCGTAGATGACGGCGTCCGCGTCGGTCTTCGCGGCCTTCCGCATCATTTCGGGGTCGTCGGCGGGCGTGTAGAGGAACGAGCGCCTGAGACCGCTAGTCATCGCTCTCACTCTCCACGGTGTTCGCCGCGTTCTCATCGACGGCGGTGACGCCCTCGTCGGCGAGCGTTCGAATCTCCTCGGCAGTTAGGTCCGTCTGCTCGCCCAAGACTTCGACCGTGTGTTCGCCGATGTCTGGACCGGCGTGAACCACCTCGCCGGGCGTCTCCGAGAGTTTCGGGAAGACGCCGCGCATCCCGACTTCCTCGTCGCCGTCTTCGACGGTGATGACCGAGTCGCGGGCCTCGAAGTGCGGGTCCTCGAAGATGTCGGCCATGTTGTAGACCGGACCGATGGCCGCTTCATGCTCTTCGAAGATGTCGATGACTTCCTCGCGCGTGTGGTCGGCCATCCAGTCGCCGATGATTTCGTCTAACTCCTCGACGTGCGCGAGTCGGTCGTCCATCGTCTGGAACCGCTCGTCTTCTGCGAGTTCCTCGCCACCGACGATACGGAGGATTCGGTCGGCGATACTCGGGGCGCTTCCCGAGATAGCGACCCAGCGGTCGTCTTTCGTCTGGTAGGTGTTCCGCGGGGCGGTTCGACTGCTCCGGTTGCCCGACCGCCGGTGGTCGGTTTCGTGCTGGTGGTGTTCGATGACGTGGTCGCCGAGCAACCCGAACATGTTCTCCAAGATGGCCGAATCGATGTACTGGCCAGTACCGTCGCTCGTGTCCCGCCAGTACAACGCCATCATCGTGGCGTACACCGAGTGGAGCGCACAGATGGAGTCAGCCATCGCCACGGGCGGAAGCGTCGGCGGGCCGTCCGGTTGTCCTGTCGAATAGGCGTACCCGCTCATCGCTTCGACTAACGTGCCGAAACCGGGGCGGTCCTTGTACGGTCCCGTCTGGCCGAATCCCGTGGTTCGAACCATCACGAGACCGGGATTCACGTCCGAGAGCGTCTCCCAGCCGACGTTCCAGCGTTCGAGCGTTCCCGGCCGGAAGTTCTCGACCAGCACGTCTGCGTCCGCGACGAGTTCGCGAAACAGTCGCTGGCCCTTCTCGGTATGGAGGTCGAGCGGCACGCTCTTTTTGTTGCGGTTGACCCACTTCCACGACAGTGATTCGTCACCCTCACCGAAGTCCCGGAGGGCGTCCCCTGATTCTGGATGCTCGACTTTGATCACGTCAGCGCCGAAGTCGCCCAGCAGCATCGCCGAGAGCGGTCCGGCGTACAGCGAAGCGGCGTCGATGACCGTGAGTCCGTCGAGCGGTTGTGTATGGTTTGTGATTGGCATGTACGTAAACTCGAGTAGATTCTGTCTGTCAATCGATAGTGGAGTGGGTGGTTACGACCCGGACTTCGAGAAGTCCTTCTGGCCGAGTTCTTCACGGCGCTTGTGCGTGTTGCCGTTCTGGACGCGTTCGACGAACGCACCCCACGCCTCGCCGTTCGGGAACCGAAGGTTGTCGTTGTCGTCCCACGTGTAGCCCGCTTTCTTCAGGATGGTTCGGGCCTCCTCGACGTTGTACCCGTACTCTTTGGTGTCGGCGTTGTGCCACTGCGTGAGCGGTGAAATCGGGTTGTTCTTGCCGGGGGTTCCGCGTCCCGACAGCACGTCCTCGACGAAGCCCTTCGCGTCGGTCGCTTTCGCCAGCGCGACCCGGAACTCTTTGTCCCGGATGAGCGGCGCGGAGAACATCAGTTTCGCGTCGAGCGGTGCGAAGTTCTTGGTGACTTTCTTCTCGATGCCGCTGGTCGAGGCCGCACGGTCTGCCTGTCCGTTCGACAGCGTCGAGCCGATGGCGTCGATTTTACCGTTCTGGACGGCACCGATGAGCGCATCGACGTTGCCGACGTTCACCCAGACGATGCGGTCGATACCGTCGCCGCTCGCGGCGTGGTCGCCGAGCGTCTTCTTGCGCCACTGGTCGTCGAACATCCAGTGGCCCTTGTTCGCCGAGACTTCGAACCGAGAGCCTTGATCCCAGTTTTCGAACTTGAACGGGCCAGTACCGACCGGATTCTTCGGGTTGTGCTGGGACGGATTGTCCACGTCCTTCCACTTGTGCTTGGGAATGATGGCGCTTCGGACGACGCGTTGGGTCAGGAACGACGCGTCCGGTCGCTTGAGGTTGAATGTGACACTGTGGGTCCCGTTAACTTTGACGCTCTCGATGGGGTCGTAGAACGTCGCCTGACTGGTCGAGGTGTTCTCCATATACAGTTCGACGGAGAACTTCACGTCCTCTGCGGTGAACGACTCGCCATCGTGCCACTTTACGCCTTTTCGGAGTTGGACGTCGACGGTCGTGTCGTCGGCGAACTCTGCGTTCGTTGCGAGTGCGGGCACGATTTCGAGGTCCGGTGACGCGTCGAATAGACCGTCGTAGACGTACTTGAGTCGCTTCTCCTCGGCACCACCAGCCGCCCACGGGAGGTTCAGGGAGTTCATCGACGTAGTGGTCCCCTTGACGAACGTCGTCTCATCCGTCTTCGGTTGGAGGTTCACTTCCGTCCACTGGAAGGAGTCGCCGGTCGGGCCGTTGCCGGGCGTCTTCACGTAGCCGTTCCACTTGTTCGTGTTGACGGCGGTGATAACGTCAGAGAACAGTGAGATGATGCCGCCCACGTCTTCTGCGAACACCGCTTGGGCCTCGTTGACTAGCTCTTGGCGTTTTTGGTCGTTGCCGGTGATTTGACGCTGTTTGTCGAGGAGTTCGTTGAGTTTCGGGTTCCAGTAGTTGTCGTAGTTGGAGGGGTTGTCTTTGTACCGTCGCATCAGCAGGGGGTTGGGGTCGAGACCGCGTTGGGGGTCGGGACCGTGGGTGCTCATCGAGATCATCTTCTCGAGTCCCGGGGTGTTCCAACTCTGGGCGTACAGTTGGTTGAGCGGTCGGTCGGTGAGGTCGGTGGGTGCGCCGAGGTCTTCGACGGCGCGTTTCATCATGAGTGCGTGTTCGCGCATCCACGGGTCGTCTTCACTGGAGTACTCCATGGTGACTGGGTCGAGTGCCGCTCCGGCCTTGGCGGTGTACTCCATCGGTGGTTTGTCGGCGTCGATGTTCGACCAGTCGTGCCAGTACTTGGTTTCGACTTGTTCTTGGACGCCTTCTGGCACCTGGGCCTTCGCGTCGGTGCCGCCACTGTTGGATTGGTTGTTGTCGCTGTTGTTCTCTGAGGAGTTGCCGTTACATCCCGCGAGTCCGGCGATGCCGGCTGTGCTCGCTAGTGCCGACGCTTGTAGGTACTGGCGTCGGGACAGTCCTGAGTTGCCGGTTTGCCCGTCGGGGGTCTCGTCCGTTTGGCTTCGTTCTGGCATGAACCGTGTGGGCAAATAGCAGACGGTATAAAAGATATACTCCCGATAGGCACCGATATATATCGCTCTTTATAAGGTACGTCACGAACATTCCCGAACTAACACGAATTTCTTGTAAGTACTATAGCAAAATCGTCGAAAATGGTGTCTATCCTAACCTATAGCCGCGGTCACACCTTCGATTCCACAAACAAGTTAGATGCTATTCGTATTAGACCCGAAAATTAGTTCGAACAGACGAAGTTGCGCCGTCCGAAGACGCTCACTCAGCGTAGACTGACTAATCTCCAGTGCCTCAGCGACCTCAGTGGCAGACGACTCACGCGGCACTTCGAAATACCCCAAATCGTATGCCGTCTCAATCGTCTCGATCTGTACCTCCGTCAGTTTCGTGATGAGAATCTCCGAAAGTCGGCCACCGTCGAGCGGTTCACCGGGACGCTCGATATTGTTGACCTTCTGCAAGTCGAACTGTCCGAGTTTCTGTTGCACCTCGTCGGCAAGTTCACGAAACTGCTCCCAATCCCGGACTGTCGTCACGACAGAGAACTGATTGTCCCGCAAGACGATCCGATTCGGAATCGCTTCCTGCCGAAGGACGACACCCAGAATGAACGGAAACGACTCGTTCGCTAACACCGTCACACGTTCGATGGCCGCCTCCGTCGGGCCCGTTGGAATCTCGTGACGATAATACAACGACACACCCGAAATCTGTTCGACTGTCGCGGAGATGTCGAACGACTCGTTGGACGAAATCGTGAGCGATTCGATCCACGTCCCGTCTTCGACGTAAAACGCATTGTCCAGTTCGATGCTCCGCACGTCCGGTAACCGTTCGTCAAGGCGTTCGAGAACCCCCGTCGGTTGCGTTCTAAATTCGATACGAAGAATAATAGATCACTACTCGACTATCGAAAAGAGTGGAGGCCACCATCTGGAATCATTGTAATCCGGCAAACTCTGCAAATCGGGTACTCTACATTTCATAATCTGGCTAGAAACTCACCGAATTGCAGGACCAATCGGCGAAATCCGTGTTTCGTACCTGTTGTCACTCCCATCACGTTCTCACTATCCCGAGACATCCACCGATACCCACGCTTCGATATGCACTCGGCAGTACTCGTCCCGATAGTGCTATCGTTCTCATTTCGCTCTGCAAGCGTGGTTGTGCTCCTACAGTGGTCTGGTCTCGGCGGACTGTCCGGGGGGACGTGCAGGCGAGGTCTTCGAGATTCCCGGTCGTCGTTGCACTGCGATTCTTACTCAATTCACCTAATAACCGCATCTGAGCAAGGCAGGTGTCCCGTTGCGACCAAGGGATTTTCTATGGTCCAGGAATTCGACGAATTACCAACTCCTCTTCAGAATGTTTGTCGAAGGGGATGATGGACCGACATCCCCGAAGCAAACGACTCCCATTCCTACACCCGCTACCAAACCCACAAAGTGCGTGAGCGTATTCGTCCCACCGGTAAACCACGGGAACGCCAACAGTCCCTGCACGCCCCATGCTGCCGCAAATGACCCAGCTAGCAACAATCCACCAACCAAGTACTCGCCCCGAAGCCATCCACCAGACTGCAGTCCTGCGCCGATTCGGTACGTCTCATCAACACTCCGAACCAGCCAGACTCCATAACCGACCGGCAACAAAACCAGTACGATGGCGTACACGCTCGTCGTGTACTCGAAGACGTTCCAGAACCCGCCTCCAAGGCCGATACAGAACAACGCACCCACTACCGAAGATACCGACCCTTCACAGCTATTTGCAGTTCGCAATAGATCGGCGACTGCGACCAGCAGAACGCCAACGAACGCACCATCGAGTGCGGAGAATCCGCGACTCGTCTTGACGTTTGGGTCAACCCCGAGTAGTACCTCGACGACGATGTCGAACCCGAATAGACTCACCACGGAGATAAGCGGTGGCAGCACGAACAGGACGCCAAGGAATGCCTGACGGAATTCGCGGTGTCGTCCTGCTCGAAGACAGATTACGTAGGTGAGCGGCACCGTTACCAGATACGAAACGAGGTTGCCCCGTAGGTGTTCCGCGGACTGGTGGACGAAGTGGGTGGTGTAGAGTGCGTGGAGCGATGGGTCGTTGTAGCGCTGGACGAGTTGATTCTGGAAACTTGCGGGGGTCTTGCTGACGAGGAGGAGAACTACTGCGACTGCCGTGATGGCGAAGATGTCGATGGCGTAGGGTTCCCACTCTGGAAGCGAGGGTAGTTCTCGGCTCTCAGTTTGGGATTTAGAGTACGTGTCCGCCAGTGGGTCCATGTTGTCCGAAGTCTGATTGTCGGGGGAGAAATATTTTTCTGGTGCCAAAACTTGCGGTGAACGTGAGTCTATCTGTCTCAATTTGGGTCGCTGATGAGGGCGTTTCCTCCGTGGTGATGGTCCGAGGCGGTATCAAAATCGAAGTAGAAAGCAAGCGGGTGAATCAGTACCAGAACGAGGAGGAACGTGACTGGTACGACTGGAACCCAGAATTCGTTGGCGACCATCTACGTTCTGATCTGGTCAATTGGGTTACTGCGTTAGAGCGGATTCAAATGGGAGACGTAGACCGATACAAGCGCGTAAGAGTCGATATTGAAGCCATGAACGCGTACTTCCTGCTGGAACCAATCTCGGAATCGCACCTTCGAGTAGCGTTTCGGGCTCGAAGTCGAGAGGAAGACGACCCTATTCCACCAACCGCCAACTCTGCACGAGGGTACGTCGTGCGAACAGAACAGCTCTCGAACGAGATTCTCGATTGTGGCCGAGAGTTCCTCGAGCAAACGTTGCAGTTGGGATTCTTTCGAACTCAACCGCAGCTTGCAGCGTTTTCCGAGATGGTAGATGATTTCGAGGCTCTTGTAGCGAGTTGAGTATACAGGTTCTGTTAAGATGTCATGGGTTTCGCGGTGGCTATAGGGGTTGCTCGCCAACAGAAACGAATAAGCAACCAAACTACGGATGAACGAATCACATCATCAATGGCGGACTGCGTCGTGACTCGTGCCGCAGCTCTCGTCGACGACTATCTGCTGGTCTGGGTGCTAATATCGGTCGCCGTCGGGCTACTCGTTCCCTCGATAGTCGTACTCACGCCACTGTCGACGCCGATTCTCGCCATCATGATCGGCGCGGTCTCACTGACGCTTTCGCCCGACCAATTCCGCCAACTCCGCGGTCGGGCCTTGCTCGTAATTCTCGTCGTTCAGACCGGCATGCCGCTGCTCGCGTTCGCCATCGCCCGGGCACTTGGTCTCAGTCCCGCGCTCACAGCCGGGTTCGTGGTTCTTGGCGCGGTGACGCCCGAACTCGTGACGCCGACGATGACCGAGCTCAGTGGGGGCGACACCGCGCTTTCGACGGTGGTTCTCGTCGTTGTTGGTCTCGGAACACTCGTGTTCGTCCCAGGAGTCGTCACCCTGTTTCTCGGGGAGTCAGTCACAGTCGATTCGGTACTCATTGTCGAACAGTTGTTGCTCGCGGTGGTCGTTCCGATGACGCTCGCAGTCGGGGCTCGCTATCGGTGGCCAGACCGCATCGGCCAGTACGACGATGTCTATCCCTCGGTGTCTGGGCTCATGGTGATACTCATCATCGGTATCGTCGCGGCGGCGAACGCTTCGCTCGTTCGTGATGGCGGGAGCGTTCTCGTCCTTGTCGCGGCCGGCGCGGTCGCTCTCAATTGTAGTGGCTACGTTACTGGTTGGCTCGTCAGCTGGAACTTTACTCGAGACGAGCGGATTGCCGCGACGCTGTCGATTGGCATGCGGGACTTCGCCGTCGCTGCCGCCCTGCTCGTCGGCGCGGGGTTCCCGACGGTAGCTACTCTTCCGGCCGTCATTTTCGGAATCGTAGAGATGACGACGAGTGCCGGACTCGCGAAATGGTTCAGCCGTCCTAAGTGAGCGTTAGACGGAGTCGTCCTGTTCGTCTGCCCATTCGAGGAGCGGATCGAGTCGTTCGCGGAGTTCGTCGCCCGTTTCGGTGAGTTCGTATTCGACGCGGGGCGGAATTTCGTTGTACTGTTCCCGGGAGAGCAAGCCCGCTTCGACGAGGTCATCGAGGCGACTCGACAGCGTCGAACTACTCACCTCGCCGAGCGTCTCTTCGATCGTCCCGTATCTGGCTGGCCCGATGGCGCCGACGACACAAATCACTTGCATCGCGTACTGCCGACTGAGGAGTTCCATCACACCACCAAGTGGACAGTAGCAGTTGATATCGGTGTTCTGTCGGTCTGGACCGTCAGGGGACGTGTCGGGTGTTTCTGCCATAGCTTTCACGCACCGCACTTACTCCAATACTTCGGACTTGACAGTATTAATACTTCGCTATTGAAGGTAATGGTGTATGTTGGACGAAAGCTGCAATTGCGCCAAACTGACGTTTGATCAGACAGACGAACGGACGACAGGTTCAGGCAGCTGGATTGCAGGGCAGGCCGTCGAGACAGCACAACTCCCAGAAGACATGGCAGACAACATGAGTCGGTTCTTCGACGAATCGATCGAGACGTTCGACGATATGATTTCGGCGTTCCGGACCGTGGTCGATGGAGATGGAATCGCCGTCGATGAACTCTGTCACGTCGAGGGGGAAACACCACACTCCGCGAAGACGGCCGACGAGACGTACTACTTCCGGTGCTTCTACGACGGTATCGCCTTGGCGCATCTCGTGGACGAACCGGTCGAAATCCAGACGAACACTCCCACGAATACTTTGATCCAGCTGCAAGTCTCCCCGGGGAGCAAGATCAACGTCACGCCACCGGATGCGGTCATGTCCTTCGGTATAGCTACTGACCACGAGGTCCCTGCTGACGATGATCCGACTGCACAGGACGTCTACGGGGCCGTCTGTCCGTACGTGAAGGCGTTCCAAACTCGTGCGGACTACGAACGCTGGGCGGCAGACGTGGCTGCCACAACGGTCGGAATCCCGCTCGACTCGAGCATGCCTATCGCCGCTGCCCTGACGGCGTCGTCCCCGACGGAGGCTGCAGAATGAGTCAGAAAGACTCCTCGCGGGAGGTTGTATGTACGCTGACCGAAGAACAGGAGCGAGAGCGGAGTAAGGAAGTCCAGTCTCGACTTGTCTCCCACTACCTCGGATTCGAGGAGACTGAAGATGGTCTGGCCGTTCGGTTCGATGGAACTGACGAATCGCTTCTCGCGGTTGCGCAGTTCACGTCCTCGGAATTGCAGTGTTGTGCGTTCGCTGAGTACGAGATAACGGTCACACCGCCGTACGAGGAAACTGTGTTGACCATCACTGGCCCAGAGGGAACTCGACAGCTGTTCCGCGATGGACTGGTCGACCGACTAGACGCCGAGTCTGCGTAGTACTCATCTCGTACCAGATCCCCCTCTGCGTGATTCCATCAAACTGAGGAAGGTATTGACTGTTCCCGCTACTCGAAACTGTCGGGCTTGATTCTCGCCAGTCGGAGTGCGTTCGTTGTCACGCCAAGGCTCATCCCCATGTCGCCTACGATGACGGCGACGGCGACGTTAACCAACCCGAAGGGGACGCCCACCGCCAACAGTGCTTTGACGCCGACACTCACCCAGATGTTCTCCCGAATGACACTGTTCGCTTTCCCCGACATTGCGTAGAGATACGGTAGTTTCGACAAATCGTCACCCATTAGCGCGACATCCGCCGACTCGACCGCCGTGTCCGTCCCCGCCGCACCCATCGCTACTCCGACTGTTGCCGTCGCAAGTGCCGGCGCGTCGTTGATGCCATCACCAACCATGATTACACCGCCGAACTCTTCGTTGAGTTCGGCCACAGTCTCGGCCTTCTCCTCGGGCAGCAACGCAGCCCGTACCTCATCGACCCCTGCTGCCTCACCGACCGCTCGTGCCGTCACCTCGTTGTCGCCGGTCAGCATCACGACATGCTCGACACCGAGATCGTGTAGTCGTTCGACCGCCCGCTTCGCCTCCGGGCGAACCTCGTCTGCCACCGCGACGACACCCACGATTCGATCCACCGTTCCGACGAGAATGACGGTCTTCCCGTCGGCCTGCAAGTCTTTAATCGTCTCATCACCAGCATCGGGGGTATCGTGACTGCTGGAATCTTCGACTGCAACGCCACCATCGGACGCGACACGGACGGTGTCGAGCAAGAGACCCAGTTCTTCAAACAGCGCGGGCTTCCCTGCGAAGTACGTCTCACCGTCCAAGTCAGCCCGCACACCCTTTCCAGTCAGGCTCTCGAACGCGGAGACATCGTTGGTCTCGACATCCGTCTCATCGGCGGCCTCCACTATTGCTTCCGCGATAGGGTGTTCGCTGCGCGCCTCCAGACTCGCCGCAACGGATAGCACCGACGCTCGGGACTCACCATTCGCGGGCACGACGTCGGTGACTGTGAGTTCGCCATGTGTGAGCGTCCCCGTCTTGTCGAATGCAACGGCCTTCACCGTCCCAACTGATTCGAGGTGCGTGCCACCCTTGATCAGGACACCATTCTTCGCGGCACTCGTGATGCCGGAGACGACGCTGACAGGCGTGCTGATGACCAGCGCACACGGACAGGCGAGCACGAGGAGTGCCAGTCCGCGCTTGAACCACGTCGCCCAGTCGCCAGCGAACACGAACGTCTGACCACCGAGGCCGAGCGACACCGCACCGTCGATGAGGAGTGGCGGTACTGCAGCAGTGAGGACCGCCAGCGTGACCACTACCGGTGTGTACTGACCAGCGAAGCGGTCCACGAACTGTTCGTGGTCGGTCTTGTCGCGCTGTGCGTCTTCGACCAGTTCGATAATTCGGGCGAGCGTGCTGTCTTCAGCCGCCGTCGTAACCTCCACTTCGAGATAGCCTTCCTCGTTGATGGTTCCGGCGTACACCTCGTCGCCGTCCGTCTTGTCCACGGGTACGCTCTCGCCCGTGATCGGTGCCTGATTGACCGCGCTTTCGCCCTCGACGACCGTGCCATCGGCGGGGATGCGGTCGCCGGGACGCACGATGACGCGGTCACCGACGCGCAGTTCCTCCACTGGGACGGTCGTCTCCTCACCATCCCTGCGAACAGTTGCGGTCGTCGGCGAAAGGTCCACCAGTTCGCGGAGCGAGGAGCGGGCGCGATCCATTGCGTACTCCTCCATCAACTCGGCGATGCTGAACAGCACGGCGAGCATCCCGGCTTCGAGATAAAGTGATTCACCGAAGACGACGCTGGCAGTGATCGCGCCGAGAATACCGAGACTCATCAGCAGGTCGATGTCTAATGACCGCGTACGGGCGGAGTAGTAGCCGTTCCGGAGGATTTGCTCGCCGCTAACCAGTGCGCCGACTAAGTAGAACAACTCGGCGGCGGCGAACTCTCGCCCGAGGAACGTGGTGAGCGTCACGTCGAACCCCGAGAACAGGAACTCCAGTGCGAGGCCGACGAGTAGTAAACCCCCACCGAGCCACGTCTTGAGCGCGCGCGGACTCCACCACACGTCTCGTGCCCGGTTCCCCTCCACGAGGTCTTCCTCTGCTGTGTCAGTGGCAGTCTCTTCGACGGCGTAGCCCGCACTCTCGATTGTGGTGGCGAGGTCGGCGAGAGAAGTCTGTTCGGGGTCGTAGGTGACGATGACGGTGCCGGTCGTCGGGATCGTCTCGCGTTCCTGAATCCCAGCGATTGCGTCGAGTGCGTTCTCAATCTTGCCTGCACAGGACGCACAGTCCATCGTAGGCACGTCGAACCGTTCGGTCCGGAGGTCGTCGCGTGATTCGACATCGTAGCCAGCGGCCTGCACGTGTTCGACGAGCGAATCCACCGCGACTTTCTCGGGAAGATACTCGATATGAACGGTGCCGGTCATCACCTGCGGTTCGACCGAGACGACGCCGTCACGTTCGGAGACGCTGTTGACTATCTTCTCCGCGCATGAGGGACAGTCCATCCCTGGCACGTCGAGTTTCACGGTCCGGGATTCGAAGTCCTCCGAACCGGGTGCGTTCGTACTCATTGTGCGTATGGACGTCCCCGGAGGACAAACCCGTTTGTTTGGTGTGTACCAACTTCGGTTACGTGTCGGGAGGGCGGCTAGGTGTCGGGTGGGGAGAGATTGGCGGGCGGTGAGTGTTCGGTAGCGTAGTTTTCGGCCAGTTGCGCTTCAGCACGGCGGAGTCGGTATGAGAGCGTCGAGCCCGGAATACCGAGTTTCTCGGCGAGTTCGTAGGTTTCGATTTCGCGGGGCGTCCGGTAGTAGCCGTGTTCGACGGCGGCCCGCATAGCGGCATCCTGTTCAGGTGTCAGCGAAGAGTCGCCGTCGTCCGGGGTGGCGTCGTCCGGGGTGGCGTCGTCCGCGTCGCCGACCCGGACGAATGTGACACCGGTGGTGTCGTCGATTTCGTTCTCGATGGCGTCGCGGAAGGCGTGGTAGGAAGTGTCGTCGGGCGCGATGATACGCCACTCGTAGCGGTGTCCGACCCACGTCGTTTGGAAGATGAGACCGTTGCCGAAGTGGTCGAGTGCGAGGTGGGGAATGGAGGTACAGGAAGGTGTGCGTGACCAGTAGGAGTAGAGGACGAGTGCGTCGTCGGTCCGGTCGATGACTTGGGTTTCCCAGTCGGCTTCGCAGTCACGGCGGGCCAGACAGTCCGTGTAGTATTCGGCGTTGGTGACGGTTTCGGTGAGTTCGTCGAGTGCGCTTTGCCCACCGGTGACGTAATCGACGCGCCAGAGATTTTCGGCGGAGACGTGGCAGGAGAGGGAACGAATCTTCGTCTCCGGGTTCGAGGTGAGGATGTCGGCTACGGCGTTGGTGCCCGGCGTGTATTCAAGAGCGAAGACGAGTTCACGCATAGAATTGTATAGGATGGAGAGAGGTATGAACGCGTTGACGAACACTCGTGTCTTCCTCATCCATCGCTGATCGATACGCTCACTTTATTTCGTACACCTGTACGGACTTGTCCCCATATAGTTAGTTTAGGTTAGTTCGCATGAATTTCAAGTCGGAAGCCCACGGTTTTAGTCGTGGGTGACTTACGTACTTTCTGAACGAGAATTTTGGACCTCCCGGAGTGATTTCTCCCCTCCAGGTAGTAGTGTGACGTGAGAAAACTTCCTTTGAGTTCAATCTAACTTTTGATACAGACGATTTTCTCGTTTTCTATAGGTTAAAAGGCGATTGGGCAAAAGTAAATTCTCCTATCGTGGAATTTGATAGGCGTTTCTATATAAAACGAGGTTATATTTGCGTATATGACCACTATCTGCACAATCATGCCCTATAAATGAATATGCCCCCATATATAAGGAGGAAAATGAAATAATAGAATAAATGTCATAGAGTGTAATTGATGAGTAGTGCCCAACCGAAAGAACTCGTTTGGATGAGGAACATGTGAACACCCCGAATATTTATAAGAAGGCTGTCATCTGTCAACGGTGCCACACTGAAGTAATCAATCCACCATCTCGATTCATCACCTAAAAAAGAGCGCTCAATCGTTCGTTGCCAATCCGAACGCCGTACTGTCAGCCATATACAGCCGTGTCTCGCATGAATCACACTGAACCGTAAACTGATCCTGTGACGAACAGCAATCATCAGTCGTAGTTTCTCCCATGACTACGTCACCATCGCATGTGGGACATTGCGTGAGGAACACCCGAAGGACCGAGAGGACGGTTCCCCTATCGTTCATCTCGAGCGTACTCCACTCCGGATACCAGTCTTCGAACGCTCGCGCGGCACCGAGGTCAGCGACGAGTGCACCAGTCGACAGCCACTGACCGACGCGTTCACCGTTCGCCTCCGCGAACACGGTCTCAGTCCCGTCAACTGTTCCGAATGTCAATTCGTGAGTCGAAATCCCCAGCAACTCAGCTAACGCACTCCTTCGACTCAATTCTGACCCCCGAAGCTCGTCGATAGCATCACGCCACCTCGCCTCGAAGTCGTCTGTGAGACAGACGTCGTCCCGAGATACGCACTCGGTCAGGACACCTGCATCGTCTAAGACTGCCTCTGGTGAAACTCTCGTCCCCCGCTCCGGCTTGCCTCCATGCTGTGGTGGCCCCCCGGGCCTCGGCTTTCCGAACCACTGCTGAACGCGAGTTGGTAAATATCGACGCGTCAACGTTGGCGTCCCCGGAACGAGATACCCACGGAGGTAAATCGTCGCGAGCGCCGCAACCAACACCGTTCCCGCAACCGCAAGCGACGTGACGGTGAGAAGAGCGCTCAGTCCGAACGCGATCAGTATGTTCACCACTGTACACGGCAGACACCGGTTCTCGCCAGTATACTCAGACTGCTGTAGCCGACCTACAAGTGCCGAGAGGCGGTCGAGGACCGTGTTGGAAAGTCGTTCCATCGTCGTTGTTCGATTTCGTTAGCTCGGTGCTATTCGCCCGCCGATGCGTTGTCTCGTGTGGTCGGTCTGAAATCCGATTACCCGGTGGCCTCTTCGCGGATCTGTTCGATGTCGACTTGCTCCGGGAGTATCTCCAACGTATCTTGAAGCAGTTGGTTCGCGTACTCCGGCCCGTTGAACTCGACGAGGTTACCTGACTCTTCGGACCATTGCTGGACTTGCTCGGACTGGGTCGCCGCTTGGACGGCGTTTGCCATCCGATTGACTTTCCCCTCGTCGGTGCCTGGTGGGAACCACATACAGCGGTTGAGTCCCCCGATGTAGTCGATGTTCTCATAGCCCTGCTCGGTGACGGGTGCAACGTCCGGGAAGACGCCGCTCCCGCCGCTCATCAGCACAGCGACGACGTTTGCCCGACCGGAGTTGACAGTGCCTTCGACTGCTAAGTCTGAACCGATGGACGCCGGAATCTCCCCGGAGGCGACCGCTTGTGCTGCTGGGGCACAGCCGTCGTAGCCGACGTAGTTCTGCCACTGCATCCCGTACTGGTTTTTCATCACGAGCGAGGCGACGTGGTTCAGGCCACCTCTGGCTTGACAGCCGCCGAACGCTTGGAACTCGCCGCTTTCGTAGCGTCCGATGAGGTCGTCCATGTTCTCGACGTTCGCGTCCGCGTTTGCGATGATGACGTACGGCGTTCGAGCGTACGAACAGATGCCTTCGACGTTGGTCAGGTCGTAGTTTGGTTCGAACACGAGGTACGACAATGGTGTCGATGGTGGGTTGAAGGCCCCCATCGTGTAGCCGTCACCTTCCGCGTTCACGATTCTGCCCGTTCCACGCAACGACGCTCCGCCGGGAACGTTGCTGATTTGGACGTTCACTCCGCCGAGTTCTTCTGCCGCCACCGGCATGATTTGGCGGGCATAGGTGTCTGTCCCCCCGCCTTCGCTGAACGGGACGATGTACGTAATCGTCTGCCCGGACTCCGGATAGTTCTGATCGACTGGCGTGAATGTCGTCTCTTGGCCGCCTTCAGTTGTTTCTTCGCCCGATTCGGTAGTCGTTTCTTGTCCCCGTGCATACCCCGTCAACCCAAACGTCGTCGCCGCGGATGCCGTGCCTGCGTATTTGAGGAACTCTCGTCTGTTCGGCTTGCCCGACATGACTATAGAGACCACAATCCACCATTATTAATAATTTTCTTGATTTATTCATATAGTTCTGGAAACCGCATAAGTAGCAGCCCTTTCCTGCACTACCACAGCCATCGAACAACAAGCGATAGCTGCTCAAGAAGAAAGTCAGCTCTCCCGAAAAGCGACTAGCCGCTCTACTCTACGTCGTTCCCGCCCGAATCTCCGCAATCTTCGTCTTGAGATACGGACCAGCCAGTATTACGATAGTCAACACGACCAACACCAACGAAAGCGGGTCAGTCAGGAAAATGGAGAACGATCCTCCCGAAATCGACAACGACCGATAGAGGTTCTCCTCAGCAATCGGGCCGAGAATCGCGCCAAGAACGAACGCGATAATCGAATAGTTATACTTCTTCATGAAGTACCCCACCATGCCGAGCACGATAATCGTCCAAACGTCCACCCAGTTGTTGCGGAGCGCGAGCGCGCCGAGCGACGAGAGAACGACGATGACTGGAATGATGAGGTCCGTATCCACTTGCGTCAGATAGCCCGTTCGTGGCACAACTATGAGGCCGACGAAGAGGATGATGAGATTCCCGAACAACAGCGCGAGGAAGACACTGTACGTAATTCCAATCTGTGACGTGAACAGGTCTGGCCCCGGTCGTAGTCCGTGCATTATCAATCCACCGAGGAGGACGGCCGTCGACCCACTTCCGGGGATACCGAACGAGAGCGTCGGAATGAGCGACCCAGCCACGGTCCCGTTGTTTGCCGAGTCGGTAGCGACGATTCCCTCTTCGGTCCCGTTCCCGAACTTCTCTGGCGTCTTCGAAGACCGCATCGCCTCACCGTACGCGATGAAGTTCGAAATTGATGCACCGGACCCCGGCACGGCCCCGATGACGAGTCCGAGGAATGCCGACTTCAGGAGCGTCACCCAGTACGTGATCGTCTTCCGAATACCGGAGAACACGCTTCCTTCCAGTCCAGTCTCGGACTGTGCGACCTGCTCTTCTTCGGAGAGACTAATCATCTCCGCGATGGCGAACAGTCCGATGAGAATCGCAACGTAGTTCAGACCATCGTAGAGCGCCAACCGGTCGAACGTATACCGTTGTATCGGCACGGATGGCGCGACGCCGACAGTCGCTAGTAGCAGGCCGAATGCCCCCGCCGTGATACCTTTGACAGTCGAACCCTGCGTGATGACCGTAATCATCGACAGGCCGAGAATCGCCATCAGGAAGTACTGTGGTGACCCGAACAACAATACGAGTTCGACCATCACCGGCGAGATAGCGATGAGTGCGATAACCGCGAGGACGCCTCCGATTGCCGACGATAGCGCAGATACCGTGAGGGCGTCGATTGCTCGTCCCTTCCTCGCTAATGGATACCCTTCGAACGTCGTTGCTGCATCACCTGCTGTGCCGGGGACGTTGACGAGTATCGCTGGAATGCTACCGCCATACATCGCACCACTGTAGATACTGATGAGCAGAATGATTGCATCCGCTCCGCCGAGCGGTAACGTGAGTGGAAGAACGATAGCCATCCCAAGCGTCGCTCCAATACCGGGGAGTGCCCCGAAGAAGATACCCAATAACACACCGAGTAGTATCCACAATGGCGTCTGTCCTGACGTAATAATGTCGATTGCCTGCGTCAGTCCTTCGACGATGGCCACGTTACATCACCCCTCCCATGTTGAGGAGGTAGCCTTCTGCCAGTTCGAGGTTGAGGACACTCATGAATCCATACGCGAGGCCGTAAGCCAGAACAGCGAGTCCAACAGTCGTGTACCATCGCTGGCGGAACCAGCGAGAGTAGATGACGACAAATAGCGGTGACATCCAGAGCATGCCGAATAGGAACGACGCGAGCGCGTACAGTACGATAATCGCTCCGGTGAACACCGACGGTCGGACTGGTCTATCGACTGCCCGGTCACTGCTTGGTGGGTCGTCAGTCTCCTCGTACATCTCTGCCTCGTCTGGTGTGCTGATAAGCTCCGAGGACTCTGCGACGAACGAGTACAGCGGTCCCGGCAGGAAGTCACGTACCAATAACAGCGCCGACCCAGCTAGGACAGTCGCACTCGTAAGTCGCGGAAACAACCCCGCAGTGTCCCCGAACGTGTACGACTCTACGAACATGTAACCGGATACCCCCAGGAAAAACAGGAGTAATCCAGTTTCGGAATCCCGTTCTAGTTTCATGAGTTTTGCTCGTCTCCCGCCATCACTGCGCCCCCGATTCGTATCTCAGCTCAACGGCCCTCGCCTGGTCGCCGAGCCTCCTTACGCCCCCGTATCGGGAGGGCAGTGGCGTTACACGGTCGCATATCACTTCCAGTCACGGCTATTTATAGATTGTGTGGTTTGTAAACGTCCCACAAGAGTACTGGTTTCGAAAGAGCGATCGCGACCCAATCACCAAACAACCGAATCACGACATCGAACATCGTGTTCAGACAGGGTGCCTATTTTATATGAGTACGTGGAATTCACTGCGCTATGGGGTACGACCTCGACGGAAACACTGCGCTAGTCACAGCATCGAGTAGCGGTCTGGGCAAAGCATCAGCAACCGCACTTGCAGAAAGCGGAGCGAACGTCGTCGTCAACGGCCGCGACGAAGACCGATTACAGGCCGCTGTCACAGACATACAGGACGTCGCATCAGGACGAGTAATCGGTCAGCAAGGCGACCTCACCGACCCCGACGATATCGAACGACTCGTCGAGACGACGCTGGACGAGTTCGGGCGTCTCGACCACCTCGTCACCTCCGCCGGCGGTCCACCGAGCGGTCCCTTCCTCGACACGAGCGACGAGGACTGGTATCACGCATTCGACCTACTCGTCATGAGTGTCGTCCGCATCGTCCGCGAAGCGGCCGACGCACTCGGCGAAGACGACGGCGGCACCATCGTCACGATAACATCGCGAAGCGTCAAGGAAGCCATCGACTCGTTGGTGCTCTCGAACTCCGTTCGGATGGGCGTCATCGGCCTCGAAAAGACGCTCTCGAAAGAGCTCGCACCCGAGGTCCGGGCGAACGCCGTCCTGCCTGGGCCACACGAGACTGCTCGCATGCAGGAACTCGTCGAGCAGAGCGTCGAACGCGACGAGTACGACTCATACGAAGACGGACTCGACGCTCGCGGTCAAGGGATACCACTCGGTAGAATCGGCGATCCGATGGAACTCGGCACCACTGTCGCGTTCCTCTGCTCGGACCAATCGAGCTTCGTGAACGGTGTCGCCATCCCAGTCGACGGCGGAGCGGGAAGCTCGAACCTCTAGTCACGTGGCGGAACAGCGAGATACCTGTCCGGTACCGGCTCACCGTTCAGCAACGCGAGTGCGTTCGTCGCCAACCGGTCGATACACTCGACGCTCGCCTGCTTCGTCCGCGCCGCGATATGTGGCGTCAGCGTCACGTTGTCAAAGTCGTGGAGCGGCGAATCGGCCGCGAGTGGCTCTGACTCGAACACGTCCAACCCGGCACCAGCGATAGCTCCATCCCGGAGTGCATCGACCAACGCGATTTCGTCCACGATAGCGCCCCGCGCAGTGTTCACTACGACTGCCGATGACTGCATCGCCGCAAATTCCGCTTCGCCAAGCAGACCTCGTGTCTCTTCAGTTAACTCAGCGTTCACGGTGACGACGTCGCTTCGTTCAAGGAGGTCGTCTAAGCTGGTTAATTCTGCACCAGTGAGCTCAGCTTCCTCCGGTTGAACGTAGGGGTCAGTGGCGAGTACCGTGACGTTGAAGCCGTCTAAGAGACGTGCAAACCGACGGCCGATATCGCCGTAGCCGACGATACCAACAGTCGTTCCAGACAGTTGTGTTCCGACGGGCGTCTCGTCGCGCCAGTGGCCGGATTCGAGGAGTCGTTGACAGTACGATGTCTGGCGAAGGTTGGCTAGCAGAAGGCCGAGGGTGTGCTCTGCAACCGACAGCGCGTTGACGCCGGGCGTGTGCGTAACCAGAATCCCGAACTCGCTGGCGGCGTCCAAGTCGATGTTGTCGAGTCCGGTGCCCAGTTTGGCGACGACCTGCAACTGTGAGTCTTCGAGTACTCGCCGCGAGATCGGAAGTCGAGATGTCGTGAAGAGTACGTCCATTCCATCGAGCGCGGCCTGTACTGCTGATTCGTCTGCCTCGACGCCCGTCGTCAACTCAATATCGCCACTTACGGGGTCACTGAGTGCTTCGAACGGTTGCACGTCTTGGTCGACCAACCCCTGCATGAGTCATCGTATAGACGGGACAACGGTACAAAACCATTGCGAGCACTGCAGTCTGTCCCAGAGTCCGAACGTATAGGTCGTTGCGTCGCGTCATCCAGTTCGTCCTCGGAGGCGGCGCTTTACGGAATGGACACGAGGGCTGAGCTAATGGACGGGACACAGCGTCCGAGCAGACTCGTGCGAGTGCGGCGAAGACTGGTGAGTCCGCACATCTGGGGGCTGTTGTTAGCGCTCATTGTTCTAGCAGTGGGTAGCGTTGCTCCTGTTCCGGGTGTTCGGACCGACGTGCAGCGAGTCCTCGCCGTCTTCCTATTCTCGGTCGTACTGTGGTTAGCGAAACCCGTCCCGTTGACGATTGCGAGCGTCACGAGCGTCTGCCTCCTGTTCCTCACCGGCATCACCGACTCGTTTGCAGAAGCAGCAGCAGGGTTCGCCTCACGCCTCGTGTTCTTTCTCTTTCTCCTACTATTACTTGGGTCCGCTATCTCGAACGTCGGACTCGCAGACCGACTCGCCGGGCAATTGGTGGCGACTGCGTCCACACCCCGCCGGTCCTACTGGCTGCTCTCGGCGAATATACTGACGCTCGCGTTCGTCATGCCCTCCGGAATCGCACGGACCGTTACGTTTCTACCCATCGTCGAGCGACTGAGCGACCGTTTCGACTGTTCGACCGACAGCAACTTTCCACGAGCGTCGCTGCTAGTCCTCGGCCAGCTCAATCCTATCGCCTCGCTCGCGTTGATGACTGGGGGTGGAATGGCGATTCTCTCTTCGGAGATCATCCGAGCGTCGGGCGAACCAATAACGTGGCTCGGATGGGCCGTCCACATGACACCGCCCATCGTCGCCGTCTACATCCTGACGACACTAACCATCGAGCGGTTGTATCCCGTCGATGACAACGCGCGGTCCGGACCAGAGACAGTGTCTGAAGAAACTAACTCCCAAGGAGAATTCCTGAATCACCAACAGCGAGTCGTTGCTGGTCTGCTAGTCCTCACAATTCTCGGCTGGGTGGTCGGGTCGCTGACCGGTGTTCCAACAATCCTCCCGCCACTGCTCGCAGTGCTGGTGCTCGCACTTCCCGGCGTCAAGATACTCTCGTCCGAGGACGTAAAGCAACTCAACTGGGGAATCCTCTTCCTGTTCGGAGCGATGCTCTCACTCATCAGCGTGATGCGTGACATCGGCGCAATAGCGTTCGTCGTGGATCAACTGCTCGCCGTGGTTCCAATCGGGACGTACTCTATCCCAATTGCCGTCGCCGTCTTGCTCACTATCATCCTCACGCTCCGAGTGTTCTTCTCGACGGCCTCCGCCTGCTTGGCAATCGTGCTCCCAATCGTCCTCTCGTTGGCGAGCGCACTAGGCATCGATGGCCGATACCTCGCGCTCTCGGTGGTCATCGTCGTCGGCTCTGCCACGCTTTTGCCCTTCCACATGCCGCCTGCTCTCATCGTGACCGAGCGCGGCCCTGTAACCAATCGGGACGTGTTCGTCGTTGGTGTGATCACGCTCGCCTACGCCGTCGCCGTCATCGCGCTCTCGTGGACCGTCTACTGGCCGCTGGTTCCATAACACCTCGCTTGTCCGTGACTTCGTTAGCGTTCTACCCGTGCAGACTGTGTGACGAATTCATCGAGTTCGTCGCCAGCCAAGTCGACACCGAGTCCCGGCCCATCTGGAAGGACGGCAGTACCATCTTCGAAGTCGATAGCTGGCTCGAAGGGTTCGACTTGCATCTTCAACGGACCGACGCACTCGACACCCTCGAAAACGTTCGACTGCGTCGCCGCCAGTTGCAGTTCCGCGCTCGTCGCGGGCGTGAGTCCGAACCCGTGTCCGAGGACACACTCGACACCCGCGAGGTCCGCGGCATCCTGAACTCGGCGCGTTCCAAACAACCCACCGAGGCGGAGCGCCTTCACTTTGATTCTATCCGCGGCCTCTCCTTTGAGCACCTCGAACGCGTCTCCAGCGGTTTGGATGCACTCGTCGGCCATAATCGTGGTAGTCGTCGATTCGGTGACCGCGGCCAGTCCAGCGATGTCGTCTTTCGGGACTGGTTGTTCGAGATGCACCAGTGGAAGCGATTCGAGTCGCCGTGCGACGTCGATTGCAGTCTCGACGTCGTACCCCGCGTTGACGTCGGCACGAACCTGCATCTCGTCAGCGACCGCGTCACAGACGGCCTGTACTCGCTCGATATCTCCTTCTGGGTCGCCTGAGAGCTTAATTTTCACTGACTGATAGCCGTCGTCACGCCATGTTCGTGCTTCGCTCGCCATCTCGGCAGGCGTGTCGATGCCGACCCAGCCGTTGAGTGCCACTCGCTCTTGCAGTGGGCCGTTCAGTAGGCCGTGGAGTGGTCGGTCGTCACGTCGGCAGTACAGGTCCAACCACGCCATTTCGACGGCACACTTCGCATTCGGTATCCCGTGGAACTCTCTCAACAAGGCGTCGAGTCCGTTCGGATGCCTGGGGTTGCGGTCAAGGAGCGACGGCAATATGTGGTCGGTTAGCGACCGTTGGATGTCGTCGTGCGTCTGGCGGGAGTAGCCGGGTGTTGCGTCTGCAGTCCCAATTCCTCGTCTACCATCAGTGTCGGTGAGGACGACCAGCGTCGATTCCATCGTGGTGAACTCTCGGTGGTGTGCGCTCCCATATGAGCCACGCATCGGCACCGATAGTCGGTGGACGTCCGCGGATTCGAGTTCCATAGTCGTCACGACCGCTGGTGTTCGTCGAGCAGGTCGGTGTCGAGAACGCCATTCTCGACGACGACGAGGTCGTCCAGTTGGACCGTTGGCGTTCGAACGACGCCATCGAGGTGGATGTTGCTCTTAGTCGTGCCGCCGAGCGATTCGTTGTCGCCGATGGCGAAGTGAATCGTGCCCGCGAGTTTCTTGTCTTCCGCCAGGTTGCCGATGAGTTTCGCTTTTGGGTTCGTCCCGATTGCGAACTCGGCGAGGTTGCCCGCGTTCTCGTCGCTTCGGTCGAGGATGGCACGGAGTTCCTCGGCTTCGTCGCCACCGGTGACGTCGGTGACGAAGCCGTTTTCGAACGTTAGTTCGATAGGGTCGTCGAGGTGGCCGATGTTGTCCATCGACACGTCGATGACGATGGTGCCGTTGGCTGTTCCTTCGGCGGGATGCGTCGGTGACTCGCCCGGGGGGAGCGTCGCAAACCCGTACTCTTCGTGGAAGTAGCCGTCGAGTGAGAACGCCTGACAGCCGTCGATACTGAATTCGATGTCGGTGCCCTTGTCGCTGGTGACGTGGGCGTGAGAAGCGTCGGTGACGATGTCCGCGAGTGCTTCCGTCCGTCTGCGGAGGGTCTCGAAGTCGACGGTCATCGCGCCTTCGACCATCATGTCTTCCGTGACGCTTCGCAGGATGCCGATTCGTGTGCCTTGTTCTGCTGCTCGTAACCGTGCTCGGGTGTGGGTGATTGCGTGGGTGGTGCAGGTGAACGCCACGTCGGCCGTCGCCATCGCGTCGGCGATAGTGTCGGGTGGGTCGTTGCCGTGGCTCTCTAAGAGTGGCATGATTGCGGTGACTGTCTCTGCGCCGATGGCGTTCGAGGCGGTGGCGATACTTTTTGCGACTCCGACCTTGCGTGGGTCCGTGATGACCAACACTTCGTCGTCGGGCGTGACCGAGAGGCACTGCTCGACGATGGCGGCCGAAGTCGGACTCATCTCTAGTTCGAGCATGTCGTCCGTCATCGGTTCAGACCTTCACGAGACCAAGAATAAAGATTGTGGAGGTTTCAGGAACTGAACTGCTTATTCGATTACCGATTCGACGTGGTAGTATCTCACGAATCTTTATGAAGATGCACGGCGGCTTTCGCTACGGAGATGACCGCCACGACTACCGACAGCGACGACTCTCGCGTGGAGTCGGCAGTTGGCCGTGTCCAGTTCTACTGGTCGGCAATCGACCGGGGCTGGAAGGCCGTTCTGCTTGGATTCGTCTTCCTCATCGCAGTTGCACTCGACGTTCCCGTGCCGTGGTGAACTCGATGGCACTGAAGCGCACCGCCGTCCAGTACTCAGACGTACTCGGTGGTCTCGCGCTTCTCGCGGTCATCGGCATCTGCGCACGAACGGTCGCAGTCCTCGTCCCCGGTGCCAACTACCTCATCGTCGCAATCGCACTCGGAGCGCTATTGACTAATCTCTACGGCGTTCCCGACTGGGCACGAGCAGGTGTCAATTCACACAAACTCCTCCTAGAGACCGGAATCGTACTGATGGGTATCCGACTGACGCTCGACTCAATTCTGGACGCCGGGCCGACACTCATCGGCTTGGTGATCGCCGTTATCGTGTTCACCTGCCTCCTCATCGAGTTCGTCTCTCGAAACGTGTTCGGAATGGCCGACAAAACTGGGTCACTGCTCGCAGCGGGCGCGAGCATCTGTGGCGTCTCAGCTATCGTCGCCGTCTCCGGAAGTATCCACGCCGACGAAGACCAAATCGCGTACGCCGTCGCCACCATTCTGCTGTTCGACGCGCTCACGCTCGCAGCATACCCACTGGTCGGCCACCTGCTCGGACTCACTGATACCGTCTTCGGCGTCTGGGCCGGGCTGAGCATGTTCAGCACCGGCCCGGTCGCGGCCGCTGGTTTCGCCTACTCAGAAACCGCTGGACAGTGGGCAACCGTGACGAAGCTCACCCGCAACCTCTTCATCGGACTCGCAGTCGTCGCATACTCCGTCTACTATGCCCGTCGTCGCGCGACGTCTACCCGATCCATCGACTCGCTATCGCTGCTCTGGACGAAGTTCCCCAAATTCGTCCTCGGGTTCGTAGCCGTAATGGTTGTCGCCAACCTCGGCATCCTCACACCCACACAGGTCACGTCGGCCCGACACGCCTACCAGTGGCTCTTCCTCCTCGCATTCGCCGGCCTCGGAATGCACATCCGAGTTGCCGACGTACGCGACACGGGTCTTCGACCAGTCATCGTCGTATTCGTGAGCCTGCTCGTTGTCAGTTCAGTGACACTGTTCGTCGTCTCCGCGCTGTTCGGTCTCTGACACTCACTCCATTCGCTCGACTGGGTTCGTGAGTTCGCCGACGTTCTCGACGATGCACGTCACTTCCTCGGCGTCGTCGAGGTACCCCGTCGGTTGCGAGGGGTCGCCGAGCGAAATCACGTCGTTCTCCTGTAGGTTGATAATCTTGCTGACGTGCGCAACGAGTTCCGCGACAGTCCAATCCATCGTGTCGGTCGACCCGGAGACGACCGTCTCCCCGTCCACGACTGCCTCGACGTTGGTGCCCTCGTCGATGGCGTCCGCAGCGAGTGGTTCGTAGCCCGACAGCGTCGGACTAAACGACGGGAAAATCTTGTAGCCGCGACCCAGCGACCCCTCTTGGTCGGGGTAGGGGTACGCGGGGAACTTCCCCTTCGCCGTCACGTCGTTGGAGACAGTGAACCCTTTGACCGCCTCTGCGGCTTCCGATTCTGACGCCTGCCAGAGACCGTCCCCGACGTCGCCGATGACGACCGCCGGTTCCGGACCGGGAACCACGTCTTCGACGTATGACGGAATCTGGATCGGTTCCTCTTCCGGGATGATTGCTTGTGCTGGGACAGTCCAGAGGATGGGCCACTCTGGTTGGCTGTCCTGTCGTCTGTGCGTCGAAAAACTCCCCCCGAGCGCGATGAACGTGCCTATCGAGTCGAGGTCGAACGCTTCCATTCTCTCGTACCTCCGGATACTGGTATCACCAACTACGTATATGGCTGTTTCCCCGACGAGGAGCGACGCCGCCATTGCGGCGATTCATTTATTTCTACGCGCACTGCGAGAGTATGACATGGTGGGGACCGAGACAGCGGTAGACCTCGATAGATTTGGCTCCCGGCGGTCAGTCGTGTACGGGAACGACGGCATTATTGCGACGAGTCAACCACTCGCCGCGACGGCTGGCATCGAAATCCTTCGAGAGGGAGGAAACGCGTTCGACGCCGCCGTCGCCACAGCGGCGACCCTGAACGTCGTCGAACCGACGAGTACGGGACTCGGTGGTGACGCATTCATGTTGTACCGAACCGCCGACGGCGACGTCGGTGCGATGCGTTCCTGTGGTGGTGCGCCTGCCGACGCAACAATCGAGAATGTACGAGCGATACTCGCCGAAGAACAAGAGTGCGCGCCCGAAGACGTGACATACCCACTGACGGGCCCTCACACGGTAACCGTTCCAGGAACCGCTCGTGGGTGGGAGACGACCGTCGAGACGTTCGGTCGCCGTTCGTTGGCGGAGGTGCTTCGGCCAGCAATCGAGTACGCAGAACAGGGCTATCCCGTGACCGAGTTCGTCGCGCAGAAGTGGACGCACGCAGAGACGCTATTCGAGGACCAGAACGCCCGCGAGACGTTCTTACTCGACGGCCGGTCGCCACGAGTGGGTGAAGTGATTCGACTACCAGACCTCGGGGATTCGCTTCGCACGATTGCAAGCGAGGGGGCCGACGTCGTCTACGAAGGGTCGATAGCCGACGCGATAGTCGATGAAGTACGGGAGAAAGGTGGATTGCTGAGCACCGACGACCTCGCCTCGTTCGAACCGGAGTTCGTGGACCCCGTCTCAACAACGTACGGTGGTGCTGAAATCTACGAACTCCCGCCGAACAATCAGGGTCTCGTCGCCCTCGAAGCTCTCAACATCGCGGAGGAACTCGGCGTCGGTGAACTGCCCGCCCAATCACCTCGTCGGACACACTATCTCGTAGAGGCACTCAAGCTAGCGTTCCACGACGGTCATCACTACATCACCGACCCCGAGTACGAAGACGTGCCACCGCTGGCTTCGAAGCAGTATGCGAGCGAGCGCGCCGCGACAGTCGGTGAAGCGGCGGCGACGAACGTCTCGATTGGTGTCCCTGAATCGAATGCAGAAGATGCCGACACTGTTCTCTTGACGGTCGCCGACGGCGACGGGAACGTCGTCACGTTCATCAACTCGTTGTTCAAAGGATTCGGGTCCGGCCTCGTCGCAGGAGATACCGGTATCGCACTGCAGAACCGTGGGCGGTCGTTCTCGCTCGATCCAGAGCATCCGAACCGTCTCGAACCCGGCAAGCGACCGTTCCATACGCTGATTCCGGCACTGGTCCGGTTCGGCGCGGACGACTGGGCGGCGTTCGGCGTCATGGGAGGGTTCATGCAACCACAGGGACACCTCCAAGTGCTTTCGAACGTCCTCGATTGTCAGGACTCCTTACAGACAGCACTCGACGCTCCACGGTGGCGATATCGAGAAAGCGGCGTTCTTTCGGTCGAAGCGAGAATGACGGACGACCTACTTGCAAAGTTGGCGCGTCGGGGTCACGATGTCCAAGTCCGTCCTCCTGAGGAGTTCGGTGGAGGCCAGTTCGCTCGGTATCAGTCAGGTGTGTTGTCTGGAGCGACTGACCCAAGAAAGGACGGAACGGTCGGTTGTTACTGATGGGAGAGTGTTCAGTGATAGTGAAGAGGGTTTATGATGGATGATGACGTATGGGATGTGGGAACATGGGGGAACTCGCAAAGAATCCGGTGAAAGCAACCGAACGGACGTTCACTATCATCGAAGCGCTCGAGCAGTTAGACGGTGCACGACTCTGTGACCTATCTGACTACCTCGAACTGCCGAAAAGTACCGTTCACAACCATCTTCAGACGCTGTTGGAACATGGCTACGTCCGAAGAGCAGACGACGAGTATCGAATCGGATTCAAATTCCTCCACTACGGAGAGTATGCGCGCAGCAACGAGAGACTGTATCGCGTCGCCAGACCCGTCATCGACGACCTCGCCGAAGAGACAGGAGAGGTAGCGAACCTAATGGTGCCCGCACAAAATCGCGGCATCTACCTCTACAAGACGAAAGGAACGAAGGCAGTCAACCACGACACTCGGTCCGGAAAGTACATCGACCTCCACTGCACGGCCCTCGGCAAGGCAATACTCGCACACCTCCCTCAAGCCCAAGTCGAGGAAATAATCGACGACCATGGTCTGGACGCGAAAACGAGCCGCACCGTTGCGACGCGCGAGGAGCTGTACGACGAGTTAGCCCAGATTCGCGAGCAAGGCTTCGCGCAGAATCGGGGTGAACGCATCGAGCGCGTGCGGTGTGTCGCTGCACCCATTACCAACCGAGAGAACATCGCAATCGGTTCAATCAGCGTCTCGAGTCCGGAAACACGGATGAAGGGCGAACGGTTCGACGAAATTCTGCCCGAACTTCTCTGTGAGGCCGCAAACGTGGTCGAAATCAATCTCCTCCACGAGCAGTGATTTTTCGCCGGCGTTCAACAGTACTGAATTCGACGGAGACTACAGACTGAGAGACCGTCGAATACGTCTGTTTTCGGCCCGAACGAGGGGTTCGGACGATACGTTCAGCATTACTGAACCCGCTCGATTACGACCATACGAATCAGAGGCAGAGGGTGAGAGACGAATTGTCTTGTGAACAGCGACAAATTGATTGAGGGGTAGTATCTCTATGAGGTATGGCAGAGGAGCACACGGACGACGCCCACCGAACCGTGAAAGCGGTCGACACATCTCTCGATATCTTGGAGGCGCTCGTCGAACGAGAGCCGATGACAGTAACAGAGTTAGCAGAGACCGTCGGCCGCTCTCCTAGTAGCGTCCACGCCCATCTCGCGACACTACGGCGACGAAAATACGTCGTCGAAGAGGACTATCACTATCGGCCGGGACTGCGCTACTTCGAAATCGGCGAGAAGGTCAAAGAGAACCACATCGGCATCTATCGACACGGGACGAGCGAGGCCAAGAACCTCGCACAGGAAGTTGGCGAGTTCGTTTGGTTGATGGTCGAAGAACACGGTCAAGCGATCTACGTGTACAAGACTGGCAACGAACGCGCCGTCGAAACTGGCGCGTATACGTTGGGCAGTCGGTGGCCACTCCATGCGACAGCGGCAGGGAAAGTCGCTCTCGCGCACATGGATGAAGACCGTGTCGTCGAAATACTCGACGAGTACGGACTCGAAGCGGTGACGAAGAACACGATAACGGACCGGTCGGAACTACTGAGCGAGTTGGAGACGATTCGGGAGGAGGGAATCGCGTTCGACGACGAGGAGGCCGCCGTCGGACTACGTGCGATCGCTGCACCAGTGCATGGGTTCGACGATCTTATCGGGGCAATTTCTATCTCAGGACCCGTTAGCCGTGTCAAAGCCAAGCGCTTTCGAACTGAACTCCCAGAGCGACTTCGCGAAGCGTCGAACATCATCGGCGTGAAGTATCGGGGAGCGACTGTCTCGACAAAAGACCTCGACTAATCGAGATTCTTCGCACTAATCATAACACAAGTACTACTGTTATGGAACCAATGAGTCACCATACTCAGTCAATTTGACGGTGGGCATGGCCAACAATTACATTTTTACACCATGCGAACTCCCTCCAACCATGGAGACGGCTGAAAGCGACGATGACTCGACGGGCGGGAGAAAAAGCAAGGTCGCACGCCTGATATCCGAGTACGACCTGCACGGAATCGGGTCGGAGATGGAGCAGTACTGGACGGCCGACGGCGACCAGCGTTGGAGTCTCCGCGACCTTGCCGACTACTTTAACCAACGACTGCTCGAAACGGCCATGTCTAATGCCGGTATGCATTCTCTCGACGGTGAACACCAAAACCACTATCGTCTACTGACTAGCGATGACGTTAGTACGGCCGACCGAACGCGAACCCGTCGTCGCCTCGAACGCGAGGGTATCGCTGTCGAGGAACTTCTCGAGGATTTCGTCACGTATCAGGCGATCAGGACCTACCTCACCAAGTATCGCGAGGCGGAGTACTCGAAGGACGACCACGACCAAGTGGAACGTGAGGCTAAAAATATCCAGCGACTGCGGGGTCGAACGCTCTCCGTTGTCGAGAGTAAACTCCAGCAACTCCACGACGCCGATCACATCGAACTAGGAGACGCACAGACGCTCGTCGAAATCAAAGTCATCTGCATGGAGTGCGGTACTCAGTATACCATCGACGAACTACTCGAGCAAGAGGGGTGCGATTGTGACTAAACAACGTTTTCTAACAACAGTACGTATGTGATGGAGGGGTGGAATTTACCGATTGAACGTCCGGATAGGCGATTACGTGCATCAGTACGCAAATAACCTCGTCGTCGCGCTTTTCCCCGAAGACGCCGTTGCGCTCCCAGACGAACACCAACGTATCACCGAACGCTACTCTGCAAACACACTCCAAACGGTGGAGATTTCGAGACACGTCAGATGGGACCGTCGCCGTGAGCGTTTTCGGCGTGACCGAATCACATCAGGTGGCGGGGAATAATCCGTATACCGGTAATACGGGGGTTTCGTTACAGTAATTTAATTCGGTGATAGAGAATCGACCCCAATCCCGACACGGAAACCGGAATTCTCCGGAGTTGGTTGTGCCGCTATGAAAGCAGGCGTGTCAATATCCATGCCGATGATTTGGAGGAGGATGGGAACAGTCAGAACAGCCGATGGATTCGCCGCTCGCGAATTTCAGGGTGTATAGTGCTACTCGTCGAATCAGGCTAACGCAGGGCCGCCATCAACGCCGATCAGTACCTGTGGATAAGAAAGACCGGTGTCAAGAGAAGCCCGTCATTCATCGATGATGAATCGGTTTACGAATTCAAGCAAGTGAACCCGCGCTACCAACCTGTCGGTCGGGCAGGCTACGGAAGTCGAACTCGAAGGAAGGAAAGTCTGTTCAGTTCGCGCGGATGGACTCAAGGTCGAGTCGCGCTACGGTGTCGTCTGTCGGCTTTCCGTCTTCGTCCCAGCCCCGGAACGCGTAGTACTCGGTGAGCATTCGGTCGAGTTCTTCTGGTGGGCAGTACATGCCCTCTGCCGGGCCGTCGGGGATCGGTTCCTGCATCACCCGATAACTGAGCGTGTCCGTCTCCCGGTTCGCGACGCCGCGCTCGACGTTGATGAGCCGTTCGAGATTGTAGACGCGTTCACCGATAGTCTCGACTTCCTCAGTGGTCAGGTCCCAACCGGTCGCTAGATTGATAGCGTCTCGATAGCGGTCGTTGACCTCCTTACCCCAACCGCCCTCGCTGACGAACCGACACTGAGTCAGTGAATCACCGAGAGCGGTGAAATGCTGAGAACGAGCAGCGAATTCCGGTGTGCCCTCCGTCGTTTCCGCGTGTTCACCACCGTACTGTGGAGTGGGCCGAGTATCGTGGTGGGAGCCACCGCGCGTCGCAGTCGCGTACCCGATGCTCATCCCCTTGAGCCCGCGCGGAGAGTGAGCGGCGAACTCCAAGCCCTTCGACCCGTGTAGGTAGCGGTCTGCCTCCTCGGCGAGCGAAGCCGACATCCGGAACGAACCTTCGGCGAGCGTATCGCCGATGCCGTCGCGGTGTGCGGTCTGGCGAGCGAGTTCAACGAGACCGTCTGCGTCGCCGAACTCCAGATAGGGCGAGGCGTCCTCGTCGATGAGTCCCTTCTCGTAGCACTCGCGAGCGAACGCGACCGTGACGCCCCACGAGATGGTGTCGATACCGAGTCGGTCACAGAGATCGTTCGCCTTCATCACGCGTTTGATGTCGTACACTTCCTGCATCGACGTGGTCGCGTACAGACTCTCGAACTCGGGTATCTTCGCTTCGGTCATCCCCTCCGATTGGACGGAGACGTGCTTGCCACACCGCACTGCACAGTTCGCACACGTGGTGTCTTCGGTAACGTAGTCGGATTTCAGCGTCTCCCCACTCACTGCTTCGGCTTCGTCGTCGGCTACCTGCTCGGACTGGTTGTTTCGACGACCAAGTTTCCCCATTTCGTTGACGGGGTTGACGAGCCCAGCCGTCCCGTACTCTTGGAGCATCTCCGTCTCCCGGAGTAGGTCACCCATCCGTCCGGTTGCCGCTTCTCGGAGTCCGTCTTCGTCGGCTAACTCCGGAGAGAACTCACCCTCGCGGACCGCGACGGCCTTGACGTTCTTCGACCCGAGGACGGCTCCGGACCCACCGCGCCCAGCGACGCCCTCTCGGAGTTTACCGTCGTGTAGTAAACACGCGTATCGGACTTGATTCTCGCCAGCAGGCCCAGCTGCGATGACGTGCGTCTCGTGTCCACGTCCTTCCTCGTCTCGGACGGCGGTACACGTCTTGTAGGTATCCATCCCTGCGAAGTCAGTGGCATCCTCGATTCGTGCTCCGTCCTCGCTGACATGGACGTAGGATAACTCGTCAGCAACGCCATGCAGGACGATTAGCTCGTAGCCAGTCGTCTTCTGAGCCTGAGGGAACGTCCCACCGAACGTCGAGTCGAAAAAGCCGTTCGTCAACGGACTGACGAACCCGACGACGCCACGACTGGTACTCTGGAACGGGGTCAGATTCATCGGCCCAACGGCGAACGCGACGACGCTCGACGCGTCGAATGGGTCAGCGTCGGCCGGCACGTGGTCGTACACTGCTTTCGCAGCGAAACCGTTGCCACCGAGGAACCGCCGTGCGTCTGCTGGTGAAATTGCTTCGGTCGTGGTTTCACCGCTATCGAGGTGAACGTGCAGTATCTCGCCGCCGTAAACCGGTGGAAGGGTCCCTGTCATGAGTGGTGTATTCGAGTTCGCTTTGGTGTCTTCGTAGTCGCTTAGACGAGTTCGTCTTGTAGTTTCCGAAGGTGGTACAACACGGAGTCGGTGTGTAGTTCGACGTCGGCTTCGGAGATAGTGTCGTCGGTCGAAATTGACTGCTTGACCTCCGCGCCGTTCAGGAGTTCAAGTGGCACCCAGCCCTCGGCGTCGGCGACGTCGGCGGCTTCGAGGATGCCATAAATCGTGTCTTCCCCGGTAGCGAGCGTCTCGCCGGGTTCCAGGTCGCGTTTCGCTTTCGCGACGACCTCTGAAGTCTGTTCGCGGACCACTCCGGTGGGATGGTCGTGGAGGGCGACGCTCGCGACGCTGACAAGCGTCTCGGGCGGTAGGTGGTACTGACGGTCGAACAGTTGGTATTCGCCGTCGTTCGCCGTTAGGATATTGTACCGCTGGTCAAGGTATCGCTGGGTGGCCTCGTTTTCTGCACGAGTGACGACGAACGCGCTCGGATTCCTGTAGTCGGTAGGCGTGACCGAATCGATGACGCCCGTCTGGTCAAGGACACCACCGTCTGCCTTCGGACGGAACGTCTCGAGCAGTCCCTCACGGTCCGTCTCCGGCATGTGCGTGCCGCTGACGTCCGGGCGCATCCCCATCGCGTTCGCTGCGGCACAGAGTTCGACGGCAACCTTCGTGCCGTCGAGGAACGTGTTGTACATCTTCGGGTCGGGGTCGTTGTCTTCTCTGAACTTCTCGGTGACGCCGTAGCGGTCGAGTGAGTCTTCGTGGGTCGCGTGGCGATTGAAGTTGAGTTCGGTGCCTTGCCCGGCAGCGACGACTTCGAATCCGTTGGCTCGCGCCCAGTCGACCATGCCGACGACTTGCGAGGGTTCGTCACCGTAGGCCATCGAGTAAGTGACTCCCTGTTGGGACGCGTACTGCGAAAGAAGTGGACCGATGGTGGAATCGACTTCGACGCTGACCATGACGACGTCGTTTTCTGCACCGATTGCCGACCATGCATGGCGTGCGGCGGCCTGGGGGTCGCCGGTGGTCTCGATGACTACCTCCACTGGAGCCTCGGAGGCGACGACGCCGTCTTCCGTGACGACGCGCTTGCCCGCATCGATTGCTCCAGCTACGTCGTCGGAGTCGTTCGAGAACACTACCTCGTCGGCGTCGATACCTGTTTTCTCGAACGTTCGTTTGGCCTTCTCTATGTCGAGGTCGGCGAGGATGGTGGGTACCATGCCGGGCGTCTCTTCTATTTGATAGACGAGGTGTGCGCCGAACACACCGGGACCGATCAATGCAACTGGGATAGGCTCATCTACACGTGCCTCTAAGGCGGACATCACGTTCATCCGTAGCATGATGGACTGCATAGGGGGGAATTAAACTTTGGGGGAACATAGCCATCGTAAACAGTCCTAATCGATAGAAGCCGAGTTGACAGACGTGGATTCGAGTTCGTCGAAACGAACCGAACCTGACCCCATCTATCCGTGGAACGTAGCCCTCTTCCAGCGAAGAGTTTATCGTGTTTTCTGCGCTCAGTGAGCCTGCATGCACCTCGCACACACTGCGGTATGGGTATCGGATATCGACCGAACGGCGGCGTTCTACGAAGGCGCACTTGATCTCGCGTTCCACCGCGAGTTCGAAATCGATGGCGTGCGTAACTACTTCGTTGGAAGCGAGGACGGTGCTGAAATCCAGTTTAAATGTGATTCGGACTCTAGGGACAGTGAGGACCGAACCGACACCCGTGGATTCGACCACCTCGCGTTCAGTGTCGACGACGTCGATGCGACGTTCGAACGAGTCGTCGAGGCGACGGATTGTCCCGTCGCGATGGAGCCGACTACTATCGAACAGATCGGGAGTCGAGTGGCATTCGTCGAGGACCCAGACGGGTACGAGGTCGAGTTCGAGGAGACACTCTCGTAGTGTGCTGCTCGTGACTGGCGCCCTTAGAACGCCGTGACTACCTCGAATCCGAGCGTATCGTAGTCGTCCATCGACTGGAGTCTGCCGGAAACGTCTTCGAGGCTAACTCGGTTGGTGACGAGTTTCGCCGGTTGCACTTTACCGGATGCGATCATCTGGAATAGTTCCGAATATCGGTTCGGGGGCATTCCTTTGACGCCGACGAGTTCCAGTTCGCTTCCGACGATGCTGTCGACGGGGAGCGACACTTCGCCTGCTTCGTCGTCTGTTGTCATTCCGACTTGCACGTGCTGTCCCTGCACCCCAAGGCTCTCGATGGAGTTCCGGCACGTCTCAGCGATACCGAGTGCATCGACGGAGACGTCTGCACCGCCATCGGTCATGTCTTGGACTGCAGTAGGGACGTCGTTGGTATCGTTCGCGTTGACAGTTGCGACTGCCCCGACTTGCGATGCAAGGTCGAGAGCTTCGTCGTTCAGGTCGACGGCCACGACGTTCGCGCCGAGCGCGCTTGCGATATTCACGGCCGAGAGGCCGATACCACCGCAGCCGTGAACGGCGAGCCAGTCGCCCGCCTCGACATCGGCTTTGTGTGCGAGTGCATGAAACGACGTGGCGAACCGACAACCGAGTGCTGCCATCTCTACTGGCGTCATTCCATCGGGGAGATGCACCGCGTTGAAGTCCGCGTTCGGGATGGCGAACTCGGAGGTGAACGCGCCCGGGAGGTCTGGTGCAAACCCGAGGCTGAGACCGTCTGAACACATGTGGGACTCGCCTTCCCAGCAGAATTCACAGTGACCGCAGGCGACGTTGAACGGAATGCCGACTTCGTCGCCAACTGCGAAGTGTTCGACTTCGTCGCCGACTGCGGTGACTGTCCCGGCAGGTTCGTGCCCGAGAATGTGGTCCGTTGGGACGGATGGCCAGTGTCCCTTCCAGGCGTGCCAGTCACTGCGACAGATTCCGCAGGCGTCTGTAACCACGACGATTCCGTCTGGAGCTGGCGAGACGGAGTCGACTTCGCGTACTTCGAGCGGTTCATCGTAGGCCTCTAAGATGGCAGCGCGACGCATTATTGAAGTTGGTGGGAGCAATTCGACTTTAACTTTACCGGCCATCAGTACTCGCTTTCAAGTTCACCCGCGGATTCGCAGGAAGGGTCGAGTCGAGTGGAGATGAAGACGGAAATCGCCAGACGCGGTCGTATTCGTTCGATTCTAAGATTGATGCACGATCACTAACACCATGAGAGATGTTATTAATGGTGTGAACATGTTCAACATAATCGTTAAATGGAGTATACGTGTTGTGTGACTACGTATGACAAAGCCCGGGGAAGCGAACCCAACCGAGACGAATAGACGTGCGACTCTAAAAATCGGAGCAACGCTCGGCGCGGTCGGTCTCACAGGTCTGGCAGGCTGCTCAGGAAACAACAGTAGTCAGGATGGAACCTCGAGCGGCGGAACGACTGCCGGCGACGACACCGAATCATCGACCGAAACGACCCCTGATAGTCTTCCCCGTGGCGGCACGTTCAAGATCGGAGCCCAGCAAGGCATCCAGACGATGAACCCATTCAAGGGATTCCTCGCGGATCTCCTGACAGGAGAGGTGATGTACGACCGCCTCACGCGCGTCGACCAGGATTTCAAAGTCCACCCGAACCTCGCAAAAGAGTGGGAGCATAACGACGACTACACCAAGTGGACGTTCAAACTCCAAGAAAACGCGACATTCGCAAACCTCGACGGGCAGACGGCTACGGCGAGCGACGTGAAAGCGACCTACGAGTACCTGACGTCCGAGGAGTTTTCAGGGTCCGCGTCGAGTCTGGGTGACGTCGAACAAGTGAAAGCCGTTGACGACAAGACGGTCGAGATTACGCTGGCGAATTCGGACATCGACTTCCCGAAACGCATCGCCGAAACCGGTGGTGCGTTCTTCGTCGTCCCCAAGAAAATCCTCGACGACGACCCGAAAAAACTCGAAAACACCGATTACGGTACCGGCCAGCTAACCCTCACCAACTGGAACCAGAAGAATAAGCTCACGTTCGAGGCGAAGTCAGACTACCACCGCAAGGGTGTAGATGACAAGCCCCTGCCCTACTTCGACAAATTAGAGTGGGACATCCTCTCGGACGAAATTCAACGCGTCAACGCACTGTCCGACGGAAGTATCGACGCGGTGAGCCGTATCTCCTCGAAAGTCAAAAAGCGCGTTCCGAACAGTGCGAAAGTCGAGAAGCAAGCATCCGGACTCCAGTTCCCCATCGTCCTCGACACGAAGATCAAACCGTTCGACGACCCGAAGGTCCGAAAAGCCATCAAGTACGCGCTCGACCGGAAACAAATCGTCACCGCAGTCTCCGGGGAGGGCGTCCTCGGACATCACAGCGGAATTACGCCGGCACACACGTACTACAACGACAACCTTCCGGTGGACGACACGTTCGGAAAGACTGCCAAGCCAAAGAAAGCGAAACAACTGCTCAAGGAGGCCGGGCACGCAGGCGGGTTCGAAGTCAAGACCTTCCACTACGACGACGGAGTCCCCGCGAAGGAGACTATCGCGCAACTGTTCCAACAACAGATGCGGAACGTCGGTATCGAGTTCGAGATCAAGAAACTCACGGAGGAGAAGTGGCTCGCGGATTACTGGAACAAGGACGGCGAATGGTACATCACGAACTACTCGACGCGTGTGCTGGGCGAAACGGTGCTCCAACTTGCGCTCCGGTCGGAAGGACCGTGGAACGAAGCGAACTGGAGTAACAAGAAGTTCGACGAGGCGTTCAATAAGGCAGTCACGGCGACGGACGGTGAGACGAAGGCGAAGAACTTGAAGAAGTGCCAAGAAATCAATCACAGGGAAGGTGCATGGGTTGGCACGTACCACCCCACCATCTACGGCGCACACAAGAACTACGTCAAGAACTACGACTTCTACCCGACGTACGTGAAAGACTTCGTCACCCAATGTGCAGTCGATAAGTAATCACAACGCAAGGCCAAGCTATGAATTATCTGTATCTCGCGAAACGACTCGTCATCGCGGTGTTCTCCATCTGGGTCGTCGCTACAGTCGTGTTCGCCGTAACGACCCTGCTCCCCGGGAGCGCCGCGAACATCGTCCTCGGAACCGAAGCGACTGATCAAGCGATAGCACAGGTCGAAAGCGAACTCGGTCTTGACCGACCGCTGTCCGTCCAATACATCGATTTCGTCGGCGGCGTCTTTACGGGAGACTTCGGGAACAGCCTCATCTCCGGACAGTCAGTGTCGAGCATGATCTGGCCGCGATTGATGCGCACACTCCAGCTCGCAGTGGTCGCGATGGTCATCTCGGTCGTGACAGCCATTCCGCTGGGCATACTCGTCGCAGCGAAGCGCGACACGGTCATCGACCACCTCGTGACGAGCGGGTCGTACGTCGGCCTGAGCATGCCGTCGTTCGTCAGCGCGACGCTCCTGTTGTTGTTCCTAACGACGCCACCCTTCGACTTCTTCCCAAAGGGCGGATACGTCCCGCCCAGCGAAGGGCTCGTCCCATGGCTGCACCATCTGCTGTTGCCAGCGTTGGCGATGAACACCGTCATCCTCGCGTACGTACTCCGCCAGACCCGGTCGTCGATGGTCGAGACGCTCGAATCAGACTTTATCCGCACAGCACGACTCAAAGGGGTCGGAGAGTCGAGCGTGCTCTTCAAGCACGCGCTCCGCAACGGGTTGCTTCCGACGATAACGGTGCTCGCGCTCAACTTCGGGTGGATGATGGGCAGCGTCGTCATCATCGAAGAGATTTTCGCCTTCCCAGGGCTTGGCGAACTCATCGTGCAGGCAATCGAAAATAGGGACCTGCCGTTGATTCAGGCTGGGATTCTCATCCCGACGACCGCCTTCATCATGGCGAATTTCGCGGCGGACGTCCTCTACACGTATCTCGATCCGCGGATCAGTTTGGGTGATCAATGATGGCTACGAACGACGCGACAGAGAACCAGTCAAATGGTATCGAACTCCCCCCGATAGTCGGACAGCTTTTGAGCAACCGCCGGATACTGATTGGCCTCGCCATCCTCTGTCCGATCATCGCAATGGCGATATTCGGTGACGTGATCGCACCGTACGACCCGACTGTGCCACACGTCACCGACCGATACGCTGGCCCGGGTGGGAAGTTCATCCTGGGGACCGACCATCTCGGTCGAGACTTGCTCTCACGGGTTATACTCGGGAGTCGGACGAGTCTCCTGCTCGGCTTCGGTTCCACCGCGCTCGCGCTGTCGCTTGGAGTTCCCATCGGTCTATTGGCGGGCTACGCCAAGGGCCGCACCGACGAGCTACTGATGCGGACGATGGACATCATGATTAGCGTGCCGACGTTGTTGCTCGGCTTGCTCATCCTCGTCGTGTTACCGTCGAGCATCTTCAACATCTTGCTCGCAATCGGCGTCGTCTACGCGCCCCGAATCGCACGCGTGACGCGGTCGGCGACACTGTCGGTGAGCGAAGAGCCGTACGTGATGGCGGCGCAGGCACGCGGCGAATCTCGACTACACATCCTCTTCCGCGAGATACTCCCGAACGTCACCGGGCCGGTCGTGGTCGAAGGGTCGGTTCGAGTTGGCTACGCTATCATGATCGGCACGGCGCTGTCGTTCCTCGGACTCGGTGCCGGACCACCGAATCCGGACTGGGGATACATGATTGCGACTGCGAGAGAACACATCTACGAGACGCCGTGGTTCCTGATTTGGCCGAGCATCGCGCTCATGCTGACGGTCATGTCGACGAATTTGATCGGCGATGGACTACGTGACGTCCTCGATCCACGAGAGACGGGTGACCACTAATGAACGTGCAAGAACGCGAAGACCGGCGTATCGACCAAGAGACATTGCTGAACGTCGATTCTCTCGATGTGAAGTTCGGCCTCTCGGACGGCTACATTCACGCACTCCGAGACGTTTCACTGAGCGTCAAGAAAGGAGAAACCGTCGGTATCGCGGGCGAGAGCGGAAGCGGGAAGAGTACACTCGCGCTCGCTATCGTCCGGTATCTGGATTCGAATGGCTGGGTCGACGACGGATCGATCACGTTCGACGGGCAGGACTTACTCAACGCGTCGAAGAAGGAACTTCGGTCTATCCGGGGCAAGCGCATCGCGCACGTCGCCCAGAATCCAGCGCGCTCGTTGAACCCCAGCATGCGCATTGGGAAGCAAATTCGGGAGACTATCGAACTCCATCAAGACACCTCAAGTTCGGCGGAGGCTGAAGAACGTGTCTACGAAGTACTCGACCAAGTGAACCTGCCGGACCCCGAGTCGATGGCTGAACGCTATCCGCACGAACTCTCAGGTGGCCAGCAACAGCGAGCACTGCTCGCTATCGGTCTTTCATGTAATCCCGAACTCTTGATACTCGACGAGCCGACGACAGGCCTCGACGTGACGACCCAAGCGAAGTTCCTCGACCTCGTCGAGGAACTGAAAGCCGAGTACGACGCGGGTATCCTCCTCATTACACACAACCTCGGTGTCATCTCCGAAATCGCAGACCGGGTGAACATACTCTACGCGGGCGAAATGCTGGAACGAGGACCCGTCGACGACGTATTCGAACAGCCCGCGAACCCATACACGCAGGCTCTGCTCGCATCGACGCCGGAGTTCTCGAGTGATAAGGACATCAAGCCGATTCCAGGCAATATTCCGGCGTTAGACTACATTCCGAACGGCTGTATATTCGCCAGCCGCTGCGAGTTCGCCACCGAAGACTGCAAACGGGACGACATCGAGATGGAGACGGTATCAGCCGACGACGATCACGAAACGCGGTGTCGGCGGTGGGAGACCGCAGTCGAGGATCCGATTACTGTCGGTACGAAGAGTGACCGTACTGCTGAAGCGGGCGATGAGATTCTGCACGTGAACGACCTCAAGAAGTTTTACGATCCAGGAACGTTCGTCAAGAACCTCCTCGGCGACCACAATCCAGTACGCGCCGTCGATGGCGTCTCGTTGACTGTTCGAGAGTCAGAAGCGGTCGGTCTCGTGGGAGAGAGTGGCTGTGGGAAGAGTACGTTAGGTCGAACGCTGTTGAAGCTCCACGACGTTACCGAAGGTGCAATCGAGTACGAAGGGACCGATCTTGACGCGCTGTCGAAAGCGGAACTGAAGGAGTTCCGTTCCGAGTGCCAGATAATCTTCCAAGACCCCGAACGAAGTCTGAATCCGAACCGCACGGTCGAAGAGAGTATCGAGCGCCCGCTAAAACTGTTCACGGACGCACCCGAGGCAGACCGAAAGGAGCAGGTTACGGAGTTGTTGGAGCAAGTAAATCTGAACAGTGACGTCCGCTTCAAGTTTCCCCACGAACTCTCGGGTGGCCAACAGCAACGTGTTGCTATCGCCCGTGCGTTCGCGGCGAATCCCTCGCTCATCGTCCTCGACGAACCTGTATCGTCGCTCGACGTGAGCGTGCAGGCGAGTATCCTGAACTTGCTCGAGGACCTTCGAGAGGAGTACGGAACCTCCTACCTGTTTATCAGCCACGACTTGAGCGTCATCGAGACGATCTGTGACAAAGTGGCTGTGATGTATCTCGGGAAAATCATCGAGGAGGGTTCGACCAACGAAATCTTCGAACCGCCGTATCACCCCTACACGCGTGCACTGCTCTCCTCGATTCCGACGCTCGACCCGGACAGTGAGTCAACCCGAATCCGCCTCGAAGGCGACGTGCCGAACGCCCGGGAACCCCCGAACGGCTGTTCGTTCCACACCCGCTGTCCACAGAAGATCGGTGGCGTCTGTGAGTCGGACGAGCCATCGCTCGAAGCCGTGGACGGGTCGAGCGACAGTTCTCACTGTATCAGTTGTCATCTCGATTCTTCGGAGATGTCAGACCCGCTCGACACTGACGTCGAGTAGTTCCATAGCGGCTTTTGGGAATTCTTCACTGACGATGGCGCGATAGCCACATCTCATCGTGCGCGAATGACGAATCGGGACTCGACGCTCCCTTTAAACCGTTACCCATGTTCACCGTAATTTGAATGAAACCAGTACGGCATGTGTGAACTGATGGCCACCCCAGCAGACCGTCAGACGTACGACCTACTCGTCGACGGCGAACTACTCGAAGCACAGAGCGGCGAGCGATTCGAGACGCGGGACCCGGCGACCGCCGAACCGTTCGCCGACGTAGCGCGTGGAGACGAACCAGACGTCGATGCCGCCGTCGAATCAGCGGAGGCTGCCTTCGAGGAGTGGTCTTCGACGGACCCCCAAGAACGCGGCCGAATTCTCAACCGAATTGCCGGGAAGATACGCCAAGAGCAGGACCGACTTGCCGAACTCGAAACCCGAGATAATGGGAAGCCCCTCTGGCACGCCCAGAACGACGTCGAGACGTGTGCGCGGTACTTCGAGTACTACGCCGGATTCGCCGACAAGATTCACGGCGACAGCATTCCGCTGACCGACGAATACGCCGATTACACTATTCGGGAGCCGCTCGGCGTGACGGCCCAGATCATCCCGTGGAACCTTCCGACGAATATCTTCGGACGGAGTGTCGCCCCGGCACTGGCCGCTGGAAACGTGGCGGTCGTCAAGCCTGCTGAACAGACGCCGGTGACTGCCGTCGAGGTTGGAAAGCTAGCCCTCGACGCTGGCCTCCCCGCAGGCGTGTTGAACGTCGTCCCCGGATACGGTCACGAGGCGGGGGCAGCTCTCTCTTCGCATCCATCTGTCGATGGTGTGAGCTTCACGGGGTCGGTGCCAACCGGTATCGAGGTCGGGAAGTCCGCACTTGAAAATGTCACCAACGTCCACCTCGAACTCGGGGGAAAGAGTCCGAATCTCGTCTTCCCGGACGCCGACCTCGACGCCGCTGTCGAGAGTACGAAGACATCGATTTTCGCGAACGCTGGCCAAGTCTGCTCGGCCGGGTCGCGACTACTCGTCCACGAGGATGTCCACGACGAGTTCCTCGACAGACTCGTCCAGCGTGTCCACGAGATTACCGTCGATGCCGGTCTCGAAGACCCCGAGATGGGGCCGCTCGTCTCCGAAGAGCAGTTCGAGAAGGTAACGAAGTATCTCGACCTCGGCCGTGAGGAAGTCGGTGAACCGGTCGTCGGTGGCGAGACGCTCGACCGAGACGGCTACTTCGTCGAACCGACTATCTTCGACGGCGTCGAAACTGATATGCGAATCGCACAGGAGGAAATCTTCGGGCCGGTGCTCTCGGTCATCGAATTCGAAGACGAACAGGAAGCGTTCGAACTCGCGAACGACGTCGAGTACGGTCTGGTCGCGGGTATTCACACGAACGACGTTGGCCGCGCGCATCGATTCGCACGTGACGTCGACGCGGGCCAGATTTACATCAACGAGTGGTTCGCCGGTGGCGAGGAGACGCCGTTCGGCGGGTTCAAAAAGAGCGGGTTCGGCCGCGAGAAAGGTCTCGACGCCATCGACGCCTACACGCAGACGAAGAACGTCTGTGCCTACATCGGCCGCGAGTAGCGACCGCCGATTCGTTCCTTACGGCCATCGACTCGTTCTGGTCGATGAGTTCTTTGCCGGCGCTTTTTCCGAATGGAGGTTCTTCCACCATTATAAATGGAAAACCATGTTCACCTCAAGTTGTATGAGAATAGTTGCCTAGGAGCCAAGTGTATGAGCGTACAGAAAGCGAAACGTTACTTCGAGTTGATGGACAGCGCAGACGCCGGAACGGACGAAGTCATGGAACTGTACGGAGACGACCCCGTCGTCCATTCCTCCCGCGCTGGTGTCGTGAGCGGCCGAGAGAACATCCGCCAGTTCTACAACGACAACAGCGAGTTCTTCACCGGCGGCGAACACCATATGACTCACTTCCACGAAGCAGGGGGCACAGTGGTGTGTGAAGGCTACCTCGACGGCGAGACACGAGTCGGTCGCTCAGCAGATGGGGTCCCGCTCTGTGACGTGATGGAGTTCGACGAAGACGACAACATCGTCGCCTTCCGAGCGTATCTCGACTATCGCGGCTACGTCGACGATGTCCCCGAAGACGTGCCGAACGTCCAGGCGCAAGCAGAAGCGGACGGAGTCAGCGACGCATGAGCCAGCACGACCAACCGACCGACGACGCCGAAACCGGCCACCTCGTCTACATCGACGGGCCAGAAAGCGTCGAGTTCCGCGAGTACGAGGTCCCCTCCCCAGAGCCGAACGCTGTCGTGACCGAAGTCGAGCAGACGAACGTCTGTGGGTCGGAACTCCACGTCTGGCGAGGCGACCACCCGTTAATGGACTGCGTCCTCGGTCACGAAGCCATCTGTCGGATCAGCGAGCTCGGGGAGAAAGTGGAAACCGATAGTGCCGGGCAACCGGTCGAAGAGGGCGACCTCATCGCCCCCGTCTATTTCCAGACGTGCCAGCACTGTGAATTCTGCCGACGCGGTGAGTTCTATCGCTGTGCGAACGACTACGAGTACGCCGGCGAGTCCCCCGACGTCTGGCCGCACTTTCACGCACCGTGGGGCACCCACTACTACGTCCACTCGACACAGAACTTCTACAAACTCCCCGAGGAACTAGAAGAGACGCCCGGAGTTGCTGCAGCCGCGAACTGCGCGCTCTCGCAGGTCATGTTCGGCCTGAACGAGACGGGTATCGAGTACGGCGACACTGTCGTCGTACAGGGAGCGGGCGGCCTTGGGTTGAACGCGACGGCGTACGCGAACGAACGCGGTGCAGAGACAATCGTCATCGAAGGCGTCGACACGCGTCTCGAACGCGCCGAGGAGTTCGGTGCCGACCACACTATCGACTTCCGGGAATACGACACGGTCGAAGCTCGTGCCGAACGTGTCCGCGAACTCACGGACGGGAGCGGTGCCGACGTTGCTGTCGAAGTCGCTGGAGTTCCGGAGGCGTTCGACGAAGGTATCGAACTCCTTCGAACCGGCGGACGCTATCTCGAGATGGGGAACGTCAGACCCGGCCACGACATCGACTTCGACCCCGGGAAACTCGTTCGGAAGTCCATCGACGTGACGACGGCGGTCGAGTACGACCCGTGGGTCCTGTACGACGCCTTGGAGTTCCTCGCGAACACCAAGGACAAGTATCCGTACGAGAACTTGCTCGACGCCGAGTATCCGCTTCGAGACGTCGAGACGGCACTCGAAGAATCTGAGAATCGTGAGGTGACTCGGGCGACGCTCGTTCCGCAAGGGAACTAACTCAGCGGAGCTTTCGACTGCTGTCTCATACTTTTCCGAGAATAACCGAGGCACGATTCTCGAAGTGACGTTATTTCGCTAGTAGTGTCACGGCTATTCCAGCGAACACCAATCCAGCGACCTTGCTCGCGTCGAGTGGTTCTCCGAGGGCGACGACTCCGTAGACTGCAGAAACGACAAAGTAGAGGCCGCTCAGTGCCGGAACGATGGATAGACCGCCGCCATCGAGACCACGATAGAATGCGAGCGTGCCGAGACTCATCATCAGTCCTGACCCGGCGCTCAGGAGGATGGCTGGCGTCGAGAACCCAGTTTGAGAGAGTTCGCCGAAACGAAGCGCACCTATCGTGAGGAGACCGACGAAGTACGTGAATACGACCACTCTTCCCGTTGAGGAGTACGATACGGCGTGGGATGCAAGGATACTCCAGGCTCCCCAGAAGAACATTGCGAGTAGTCCGTACACTAATTGGGAGGCGGCCATACAGACACAAATACAGTTCAGTTTATAAGCCGTGTAGTACAGGAGAATTTCGCGATGAAGTTCGTCCACGAAAGGAGTCGAATTGAAGAACCCGCCGCTACGGTTTCTCGTGGTGTTGATAGTGGTGGCGGTCACCCGGTGCGGGGAGCTGGTTGTGAGCGTGTTCTTTCAGGACGGACTCGTCGACTTCGATTCCGAGCCCGGGGCCGGTCGGTGGCCGGACGTAGCCGTCCTTCCACTCGATTGGTTCTTCGAGTATCTCTGCCTGGAATCCACCCCATTGTTCGATACCCTCTTGCAGGAGGAAGTTCGGACTGCACGCGCCGAGCTGGAGGTTCGCCGCGCCAGCGACCGGGCCACAGTACATCCACGGCGCGATTTGTGCGTACTGACTCTCGCACATGCCCGCGATCTTCTTCGATTCGAGGATGCCGTTCATCCCGACGTTTGGTTGGATGATTTGGGCGGCGTCCGCCTGTAGGACGTTTTCGACTTGGTGTTTGGTCAGTAGGCGTTCGCCCGTCGCTATCGGGATGTTCGTCGCGTCGGCGACTTTCGCCATTTCGTTCACGTTCTCCGGCGGGACTGGCTCTTCGAACCACAGCGGGTCGTACTTCTCGATTCGTTCGGCGAATCGGATTGCCGTCTGGGTGTACATCTGACCGTGGGTACCGACCAAGATGTCACACCGGTCACCGACTGCCTCACGGACTGCTCCGACGACGGACGCGGCGTACTCTAAGTCTTCCAGCGAATAGTCCCGCGGGCCATCCTGTGGGTATAGTGGCTCGAATTTGAGCGCGGTGAATCCCTTCTCGACGTACTCCGCAGCGACTTCGGCGGCTTTCTCCGGCGATTCGGGTGGGTTCCATCCCCAGTGGAGATACGTGTACGACCGAAGTTCGTCGTTGAGTTTCCCGCCGAGAAGTTTGTAGACGGGTTTGCCGACTTGCTTCCCGGCGATGTCCCAACAGGCCATCTCGATTGCACCGACGACTTGCGCGTGGAGCGGGCCGGGCACGTGGAGGAAGTGCGACCCTCGGTAGAGCCGCGCGCGAAGGTCCTCGATTTCGAACGGGTCGGTCCCGATAATGAACTCCTCTTCGAGGTCTTCGATCAACTGTACTAGCGTGTGGGCGCGGTACTCGGTCCAATTACACTCGCCGAACCCGACCGTTCCGTCGTCTGCGGTGAGTTTCACGAAGACCCAGTTCTGGCCGCCTTTGTGCGGTGGCGGAGTCCCTACGACGTAGGTATCCACCTCTGCGATTGCCATGTGAATTGGTACACAACTACGTCAAATAATCGCGGGTGCTCCGGATAGTATTGCCGAGGTCGAACGATGGGCGAGGGACGGTCAAACAGTAGTGGAGCTCCGACGAGGTCGGTCACTCCTTAGACTGGTCGAGTTCGTGGACGAGGTCCCAATCGAGTTCGACGCCGAGTCCGGGACCTGACGGTGGTTCGACCGCACCGTCTTCCGCGACGATGGGGTCGGCCAACAGGAAGTCCCGCGATTCGGGGGTCCATCCCGGCGGTTCGATGGGATACTCACACCAGGTGGCGTTCGTACAGGCGAGCAGATGGAGGTTCGCAGCGAATCCGAGACCATCGTTCCACGTGTGAGGGGCGAACTCTAAGCCGTGGGTCTCCGTCATGCCCGCGACCTTCTTGCCGTTGAGGATACCGGTCGCCAGCACGGCATCCGGTTGGAGCACATCGAGCGACCCCTGTTTGATGAACTCCCGGAAGTGATGCATCCCGTTGTTGAACTCGCCGCCAGCAATTGGCACGTCCGTCTTCTCTCGCAGGCGTGCGAGACCCTCGTAGTCGCGGCGGTCCAACGGTTCTTCGAGCCACCCGATATTCCCGATGTCTTCTAGCTCGCGGGCGACGGCGAGAGCCTCGCTGAACGACCACTTCTCGACGTCCACCATCGGGACACTCCAGCCCATGTTGGCGTCCATCATGAGCGTGAGGTCGGGGAACTCCTCGCGGATGCGGCGGGCGGCCTCCAAATCCGGAGTTGGGTCTTCACCGTGACAGCGGAGTTTCACGGCGTCGAATCCTTCGGCGACGCGGTCACGGACGTAGTCGAGTCGCTCGTCGGCGGGTTGGCGCTCCCCGGTGGAGGCGTACGCTGGAATCGGTTCACCGCTACCGCCGAGGAGTTCGTAGACAGGTTTGCCAGCGTCTTTCCCGATGATGTCCCAGAGTGCAACTTCGAAGTGCCACGGGCGGGGCCCCCAGAGATTGAGGGGGTCCAGTTGTTCGAGTAGGGATTCGACGTTCCGTGGGTCTTCTCCGACGAGGAACATCTCTGCGAGTTCGAGATAGTCCATTCGACCGGCGAATCCGGAGGCAGTGGAGATGCCGGAGATACCCGCATCGGTTTCGAGTTCGAAGAGGAGGACTTCGTGTTCATCTTGCTCGTAGCCGGGTTTCCACGCTGGTTCCCAACTGTCGTCCATCTGGTAGCGGAGATGGTATTGGTTGATGTCTGTGATTTCCATGGAATCCATCGGACCAAGCCGATACTAGCGGTGAGCTAGCGACTCCCAATAATGGTTCACCTGAACATATACGTCGAACAGGGTGGAACCTCGGATGGATTCACAGACGGCACTCAGGTCGGGGGGTATCCGCTCCGTCTCTCGGGGTGTGCTTCCATCCGAGCGCAAGAGTCGTAGATATAAATCTGGGGCTATGTGAGGGGGTGGAATTTTGTCGTGCGCGATGGAAGTGACCGTCGAATGACTGACCGCGTATTAGTTCCGGCGACCTCACATCCGCCGTGGTCCCGCGCAGTCGCCGAAGCTGTGGTCGAATTCGAAGACCGCGAGGGAATGCAACCGATAGTCCTGCACGTCTTCGACGCCGACGAGAAACACGCCTTGCTCGAATCGACGGACAACGAGAATACGTCGTCTATCGACGACCTCGCAGGTTCGAAGGCGAGCGTGGCTGCGGCCACAGAAACCCTCGAAGACGCGGGGTTCGAGGTCGAAATTCGGGGGGTCGAATCCGAGAGTCGAGGCGACGCAATTCTCGAGACCGCACGTGACGAGAATGCCGACCGCATGTATCTCTTCAAACGGAAGCGAAGCCCGGTCGGAAAAGCAGTGCATGGGAGTTCACTACAGCGAGTCCTCTCGAAAGCGACAATTCCCTTGGTGGTGCTACCCACGGAAATAACGTAGGTCGGTCTCTCCTAATTGGCGTCAGCCAGACTGAGGTATTGAGCGACGAATTCGACTGTTTGCTCTTCTGCCTTCCGAAGATGCTGTGAAACAGTCGTCTTCGCGATTCCGACTTCGTCCGCGATCTCTTGGAGCGTCGTCTCACGAGGACGTTTGTAGTATCCCATGTCGATGGCTTTCTGGACGATTTCCCGTTGTCTGACCGAGAACGAGTGCAGGAGGTTCTGCCACTCGGTGATGCTCGGGACGACGTGGCTATGGAAGTCCTGTGAGATTTTGTCCACGCTGACGCTTCCGAATTCCCGGAGCAACTCGACCGCATCTTGGATGCTGTCGCGGTCTTCGACGAGCAGATCGTACACGAGTTGGCCGTTCTCCAGTTCGCCGAACGCGCCGAACGGGAGGTAGCCCTCGTAGAGGAGTATCTGCAGTGGGGTGTACTCCCAGTAGTTCCCGCGAACGAGAAGCGTGACAGTCCGTCTATCTCGAAACTGGATTTCGTTCGACTCGATGACGTCGAGCGTTTCAGTGTATTTGTGTTCTTGGATGGTGTCGATGACGGCGTCGTAATCGCGGTCTGCAACTTCGATTCGGACGATTCCGAGATATCGACGGTCCCGGTACGTCGAGGCGAGGAATTGGCCGGAGACGTCGTACCCCTGTAACTCCGCCGTCCAGTCTCCTTCGTAAGTGACTCTGATTCTAACGTGAAGCATATGTGTATTTCTTGGTTGCGGAGAGACGACAGGCTCTATCGTGTGGGTGATTGCGCTTCGGCACTGCGTCGGCGGCGGTGATACTGAAGGGTATCTCACTAACTACGCAAAGCTATTTCGATTAGCCAACTCCCAGCAGTTCCAGAGAGCGGTGAGCCGCCTCGGGGTTATGTGGTTCGAGACTCCGAAGGTGTCTCGTCATCACGAGAGAGCGTCACTCTCCTGAACGACCCCGAGGTACTCGGCCTGCTCCGCATGTAGAAGTGCGCCAGTTCTCGTTCGGGGGGGCCGTCTGCACAACCTTCCAGAGCAGGGAACTGAACATGAGAGCCCCAACTATTAAGCGTCATGTATCGATATCCGATGGCATGGTAGGTACACCTACAGCCGCTCACTACGTGAACGGAGAGTGGCACGCCGGAGCGGACGACGTCGACGTTCTGAACCCGGCAACTGAGAACGTGATCGCTTCGATACCGAATGGCTCTACGGACCTCGTGGAGGACGCACTGTCCGCCGCAGACGACGCACAAGACGAGTGGGGTGACGTCCCGGGCGTCGAACGAGCGAACGCCCTCCGAGATATCGGTGACCTCATCGACGAACATACTGACGAAATCGCGGACCTCTTAGTCGCCGAACAGGGGAAACCGACGTCCACGGCACAGGGAGAAGTCGCCGCCACCGTTGACCTCGCACAGTACGTCGCTGGGTGGGGCCGACGCATCGAGGGCGATATCGTTCCGAGTGACAATCGCGACGAACAGATTCACCTCCAGCGCCATCCCGTCGGCGTTGTAGCGGCTATCATCCCGTGGAACTACCCTATCGGCGTTCTGCTACGGAAGATTCTCCCGGCACTCATCGCGGGCAACGCAGTCGTCGTCAAACCAAGTTCCACGACGCCGCTCGCCACGATTCGCGTCTTCGAACTCATCGACGAAGAACTGGACCTCCCCGATGGCCTCCTCAATCTCGTGCTCGGAGGGGGAGCCGTCGGTGACGCGATGGTTTCGTCGCCCCAGACGGATTTGGTGACCATGACCGGATCGACTCGCGTCGGCAAGAAAATCATGGAGGCCGCCGCCCAGAACCTCACGCCAGTCTCGCTCGAACTCGGTGGGAAAGCTCCTGCTATCGTCGCCCCGGACGCGGATTTAGACGCGGCAGTCGAGGACATCCTCACCGCGCGCATCACGAACGCTGGCCAAGTGTGTACCTGTTCAGAACGCGTGTACGTCCACGAAGACGTGGCGGCAGAGTTCACGGACAAGTACGTCGCTGCCACGGACGCAATCGAACTCGGGGACCCCACGTCGGACCCCGACATGGGACCCCAAGTCAGCGAGAGCGAACTCGAATGGACCGAACAATCGGTCGAGAAAGCTGTCGAGGCTGGTGCCGATGTTCTCACTGGAGGCTCACGCGCCGGCGGCGACGGGTTCGACCGTGGCTTCTGGTATCCACCCACGGTTCTCGGTGAGGTCGAACCGACGATGGATATCGTCGAAGAGGAAGTCTTCGGTCCGGTGACGCCAATCGTCACCGTCGAATCCGTCGAGGAGGCCGTCGAACTCGCAAACGACTCCCGGTACGCGCTCTCCTCGTACGTCTATACGGAGGACTACCAGACTGCGATGAAAACGGCCGACGAACTCGAATACGGCGAGACATACATCAACCGGACATTAGGCGAAGCGTGGCAGGGCCACCACATCGGCTGGAAGGAGTCCGGCGTCGGTGGAGACGACGGCAAGCACGGCGTCCTCAAGTACACGAAAATCAAGAGCGTCTACCACGATTACAGCTAGCTCACTACGCTCACCACCGGGTTACACCGTATTCGAGCGGGATGCGGTGTCACGAATCCGTTCCCGCGTTCGCTGGAACTCGCCGGGATTCTTGATCCGCATGTGAGCCTCTCCGAACACGAAGCACGGGTGCGTCGGGAGTGGTACGTCTCCGATGGTCGGATTTTCCCGCAGTTGGGTAGGACTACCTAATGACTGACCTTCCAACGTAGCGTCCGAGTCTGGGATAGCGTATTCCTCCTCGGGCATGATGACGGTGTCGTGGCCGCTCGCAGTCCTGAAGGAGAATCGGACGTCCCCGATATCGAAGACCTGTTTCGCCAGCAGCTCGCGTGTCCGAACGAACAGGCTGGGTTTCCATGTCCAGAGTGGTAGGGACGCGTGCACCGCGTTCAGTCGCTCTAGCAGGGGTGGTGCCGACACTGACAGCGTCCAGACTAGCTGTGGGTCGTCCATCTCGACACGAAGTTCGTTCGGGCCAGTCCACGTGACATCGATGTTCGCCAGAGCAGCTTCTTCCGTGGCTGGTCCCCAGTAGCGTGGACAGGTCGTATCGAGAGACGGGCCGTCGCTGTATATCGACCACTCCCCTCCGGGCGGTCGGTGCCAGACTGAGACGTACGGCCCGAAGGAACTCTGGGGCCACACTCGCAGTGCCAGCAGATGGCCTGTCGAGAACGGCAACACCATCACGGCGTACCCGCGAACGAACTCGTGGTCAGACCAGGGAGAGTCGCCGGCCTGCGGAGTGATTGCGCTTGCTTTCGCTGCGAGAGATGACCGTCTAGTCCGTCGAGTCTGTTCCGCGCTCGCTTGGGATAGTCGATTCTTGGCTGTCATGGTACACTCGGAACGTGGTCTGGTGGCAAGGTATAGATTCGCGCTGAGAGTTTCACTCGGTGTGCACGATTCTCATCACGTGAACAGAGACGAGTCGAGACGGTCGCCTTCGCGGCGGTAGTCGTCGATGGTCGATTCAGCCCACGAACAGACCGCTTCGTCGTCGGTTTCGATTACTGCGAGTGGTGCTCCTTCACCGCCGGACAGGCAGAGCAACACGACGTCGTCAACGATGAAGACAGTGGACTCGATGTCACCATGGTAGAGGAATATCTCGGTGTTCTCGGTTTGGAACATTTCCTGTGCCCGTTCGACCAGCTGTTGGTTCGATTCGAAGTTCTCGAACGCGCTCGCATCGAGCACGCCTTCGAGTTCGAGCGTCCCATCGATGCTCTCCCGCCAGCAATCCTTCATGATAGTCGGCAGTACCGAGTAGGTGATGAGTCGGACTCGGTCAGCGGATTGGATTCGGGTCGAGATATGGGCGGTCGGGGCGAGCGCGTCGCTCTTTGTCGCGCGAACGATTTTCGCTCCCGCGAGATGACCGAGGTCGAAATCGAACCCCTCTTCTGGAAACCACTGTGCAACTTCGTTGAGGGCGGGGACGGGGTCGAAGCGCTCCAAGAGGTTCGTGATTTCTCGCGCGACGTAGGTTCCGAGTTGGGTCGCCCGATAGTCTCGGTCTTCTTCGGTGACCCAGCCGCGTTCTTCGAAGTCGTCGAGGGTTCGGCCCAGCGTTGCGCGTGATACGCCGGTCGTGTCCTCTAATTCGTAGCGTCCAATCGGGCCCTAGGATATCGTGTCGAGTACGTTGACGCGGTTGGGTGAGCGGGCGAGGAATTCGAGTTCCGAGAGTGGTGCTCCAAGTAGTTCGTCAGACGCCATGCTACTCGGTAGCAATTCGAGAGGGTTCGATATAGATTTTTAGGGCTCTGTTGAAATCCTCGGGGAGTTACAAATTCGACCGGTAGTCTGACCGGATGGAAGCCCTCCCAAAGTCGCGGTTGCTCCAGTTCGTGGAACAAGCATACCACTTGGCTCGTCGAGCTGTCGCTCGCTACTCGTCGAAGTTCTCGAAACGGCGGTACACGCTCCATCAACACATCGTCTTGCTATGTCTCAAGGTGCGGAAGAATACGACGTACCGGACGCTTCTTGACGAACTCATCGAGATGCCTCGGATTCGGAGCGCCCTCAATCTTGAGGGACTCCCGACACCATCAACGCTATGTAAAGCGTTCAACCGGCTTGATATGGCGGTTTGGCGCGTTCTGCTCAACCTCTCGGTCACACTCCTCCCGACCAACGGTGTCGTCGGAATCGACGCCTCCGGTTTTGACCGGAGTCACGCCTCAAAGCACTACACGAAACGAACGAAGCTGACGATTCAGCAGTTGAAAGTTACCCTTCTCGTGGATACGAGGTCGAACGCGATTCTCGACGTACACGTGACGACGACCAGAAAACACGACTCGAAGATCGCGCCGTCACTCATCATGCGAAATATCGAGGAAGTCGATATTCTCCTTGGCGACAAGGGATACGACGACCAGAAGATTCGCGCGTTGGCCCGTGAGACTGGTGTTCGACCGCTCATCAAGCACCGCGAGTTTTCGTCGCTCCACAAGGCATGGAACGCTCGGCTGGATACTAATCTCTACGGTCAGCGCAGTCAGAACGAGACCGTAAATTCTCGCCTCAAACGGAAATATGGCGCATTCGTCCGCTCACGAGACTGGTGGAAGCAGTTCCGCGAACTCGTCATCAAGTGCATTGTTCACAATCTGGAGCGAAACCTCGCTATTTCAAATGAGGAGAGCGACTGTCCGTGATTCCGAGAGGAAGGGACTGCTGAATACAGAGGGTGAGTTCAGCATGGCGAGTCCGTTCATTTCACCACACTCTACTGAACCATCCGCTAGAAAGGGAGTGCTTATTTTTCAATGAGTTGTTCTTGCTCTTCGAGGGTTCCTTCGTGGTCTTCGACAGCATCTTCTCGGGCCTCTGTCTCTCCACTGAGGCGGCCTGACAGTTCTTTGAGACGGTCTCGTTTCCCATAGAGGACGAGTGTGTCTCCGGGTTTCGTCTCCACATCTGGTTGCGGCGCACCGATGTATGAGTCCTCCCGGCGGATGCCGAGTATCGACACCCCCTCGCTCGGTAAATCCAGTTCAGTAATCGTCTTCTCAGCCAGCCAATCCCCCGCCTCGACATCCACCTCCGCCACACGATACTCGTGTTGCAACCCGAGCAATTGGACATAATCCGTGACCTCCAACTCTGTTGTCTTACTAAGCGCCCACTCAATAAGTGGTGTGACGAGGCGGTTGAACCATCGGCTTCGTGCGAACAGGACGATTACACCGACACCACCGAGAATGTACAGTAAGCTCAACAGGTTATCGCCACTAGTACGCGTGAACGAAAGCACAAGCGACGAAATCGCACCGATGATTCCAATGCTGCCGAGCCGAATGAGCGCCTTCACGGTCTTTCGGCGGCCAGCCGTGGTGACAGCCTGTTCAGCTTCTTCGGTCGTATATCCCGCTCCAGAGAATGCTGACGTGGCTTGAAAGGAGGCCACATCTGGTGAGAGGCCCGTCATCTCCAGCGCAATTGAACCAATACGCACAATCAACAATGAGAGCGCGAAGATGACCAGTAGTGACAGTATTGGATACGTGGCAACCATACTTCGATGTGAGTTCCCGTATTTGTAAACGTCAGCACTCACACGAACTACACGCTCTGTTCTGAGCAATCCGACTCGCACATACTGGATGCTGTGCCAGTGACCGATTCGCGCCCTCTATTCAGCATGATCGCAGAGACCTCACCGAACACTGTCAAGAGTCGCGTGCTGAGTATAGAGGATGTAGTCAACGGAATGTCAGCTTCAGAGGAATAGTCACCAGTTAGTTGGCCCTGACTCACATGCACGGGATAACGGAACGCCATACGTCCGAACGCCGGTAGCCGTCTCCCGCTTGCCGCTGATAAATTTATAATGCTACATATTGTCACCCATATTCGGGGAGAGACATTATGGTACCACCATTTCATCTTAGTCTGGGATCGCGGATTATTCAGGTCCGACGAGCGGACCCGACTCCGAATACAGTCGAACCACAGCAGCTGCTGTCTGGAGGGTATTCATGAGCGACGAATCCGAGGACTCGCCACCAGTCGTCCGATCCCAGGACCGGGCTGCTTCCGGCGTCCCGGCAGCGGGCTGGGCACTCGGCGATCGCTTCTCATGGAATGAAATCCATCAACGGCTGCTCGCGTCCGCCGACGAGGAAATCGCCAGCACGCTCTCGGAACTGTTTTTCAGCGGTTTCACCGCCGGCTTCGCGATCGTCTTGACGTTCATCGGCTACACGGTCGGGACCGCGACGTTCCCAAACAATAGATTCCTCGCCGCAGTGCTGTATCCGATCGGGTTCATGTACATCATTCTCGGACGGTACGAACTGTACACCGAGACCACTCTCCCACCGGTCAAGCTGGTGCTGACCCGGTTGGCCAGTCTCCCCTTGCTGTTACGCATGTGGAGCGTTGTCCTGCTGGCGAATGTCATCGGTGCCGCGTTCGGCGCGTTCATCCTCGCAAACACGCACGTACTTGCGCCGGCAGAGATGGAGGTCGGAGCCGAATTCCTCCAGCACGGCCTCGAACTGGGCTGGTGGGACCTGTTCTTCAAGGCCCTGTTCGCGGGGTGGCTTGTTGCTGGCGTGGTGTGGCTCCATACGGCTGCGCGAGACACGATCTCGCGTGTCGTAATCACCTATCTCGTCTTCTACACGATTCCCGTCCTCGGCCTGTACCACGTCGTGAGTTCGGGCGCTGAAGCACTCTTCGTCGTGTTTCTCAAGACGCCGAGTCCGGGGGTACTCACCCTGATTTATGAGTTCTGGCTTCCGGTCCTGCTTGGCAACACGACTGGTGGCGTCGTATTGGTCGCGCTCGCGAGCTACGCGCAAGCCGTGAGACGCCGGTATCCGGAGATTCGGGTTCTGTCGAGCCGGGAGATGCTGTTCAGTTTGAAAGGCGGTCGCCCGTTCGAAACGCCGAGACCGGGCATCCAGTTACCGGAAAACGGTGGTGGACCCGAGGAGGAATCCGACACAACTAGGTGACGTTGTACTATAGACAACCTGCAACTCTCCATTTTGTGGGATGGTGCTGAATATGCGCGCTGTATTCAGCACTCCCGCTGAAACCTGTCGCTGATTGAGGATTTCAACAAGGCCATTTTTAGTTAAAAGTCTAAGGTTCGTTCGTTGTCAAGTAGCCTGCACGAGGCATCCGCAGTATTACTGCCTGACAACACTGCCCAGTAATACTTCGTAGTAATACTATACCTAAAAGCTCCGCAAACTTCCATCCGTTCGATCCGCCAAATACTCTCGAATGTGCTCCTCGCGCCATCCAAGAGGTGACAGGACGCTCTCGGCAGCCCGAATCAACTCCCCAGCGTAGAATTCCGCGTCGTACGTCTCTGCTTCGTCCACCAACGCCACGCGCTCACGGGACTGCTTCGAGTCGTCGACGACCACGAACTCGACTGACTGCCCTGGATGTAAGTCTCGGCCGCCATCTGAAGCGCGTTCCAACGCTGCGACCGTCCGCGTCGATTGCTGGTACTCCTCCACGCGCTTCGAAGTGCGCGTCGTAACCGCCAACGCTTCCGGAGCAACCCTACCGCTTCGAAGTCGTTCGAGCGCGCGCTGAAGCCGCTCACAGACCGCCTCGGGTGAGCGGTGCTCGTCGAACACGCGAATCAACTCTTGCTGGACCTCGGCCACGTAAGACGAGGTACTTCGCTGGCGACACTCCACGCCGCGATACTTGAACTCGTCCTCCTCACCTGCAATCGATCCGAAGTACTTCGTTAGGGCTCCGGCCTCGGAATTCCGCATCGGCACGAATGCCACCCAGTCGTACTCGGCTTCGTACTCCAACCGGATTCTCACGTCGTCAGTAATCTCCGAGGCCAACTCGTTCAAAGACCGCTGGTCCTCGCCCTCGCGTGGCGTCACCCAGATACTATCGACGATTCCGTGAACGACACGCCACCCACCGCGCTCGAGCGCCTGCTTCGCGTCCAACAGTATTTCACGAGCGAAGGCGTTGATTGCCTCGTGGCATTCGATGCGGCCGAACTTCGCGTTCGAGAAGCCCTGATACCCGAAACACGACACCAAAATCCACTTGATTGCATCCGACCGTCCCTCCAACTCCCGTAATCGCTCGTCATCCTCGCTCGCTCGAATCTCTGCTTTAATCTCGTCGCGGTCATCGATGAGCGGCTGCAACACGTCCGGCAAATACCCACGCTCGTCACAGAGACTGTACCCGATTCCAGGGACGTCCTCACGCTCACTGTGGCACTCACATCGTATCTTCTCCGGCGAGACGTTCCGCGTGCAGATGATGTTCGGATACAGCGACGAGAAGTCGAGTTCGTGAACCGCCTCGTGAACACCCACGTCCGGCGCGAAGGTGAATCCGCCACGGTCGCCCTCATGCAGTTGCCGCATCGTCTTGAACTTCTCCGGGCGCCACGCCTGCCACGGTACCAAGACGTTCCGCGAGAGGGCCTCGCGAATTTGGATTGCCGTGAGGACGTTCCCGATGGACGCCCACGCGAGTTCCTGCAGTGATTTCCCTGACCGTTCGATGAGATAGAGACAGCCCGCAAGATTCGATTTCTGGTAGAGGAAGGTGTTCGAGCGGTCGATAATCGCGCGCCCCGGCACGTTGTACCGGGCGGCAGAATGCCCAACCCGGCCGTAGCTCGTGTACGTCGAGGATCCAGCGAGCTGTTGGAAGCCGGGCCGTCGTCCGAGTTGCAGGTCGTACCCGTAGCGGTCGGCGAGTGAGTGCAACTCCGCAAGAATCTGTGCCGAATCGACCACCAGCACGTCCGGATCTTCGCGCTCGATTCGCTCGTCGATAGTCGGCAGTGCCACGTCGGGCGACCGACCGACTGATTCACCGCCGACAGTCAACGGCGCGATTTCCGATTCGCTGAACTCGTGGGCGTGGCCTTCGATAGAGAGCGTCGATAGCTCCTGATCGGGCAGTGGCGAACAATCGGTTTCGAGACAATACCGGAACTCCCGCGAGAAATCTACGTTATAACAGCGGTACTCGCCGGGGTCACCCCACTCGTGCGTCCAGCGGGCCATCCGAGACACTTCATCGATATCGGTCACGTCGACACGAAGCACCTCCTCGGTGTCGTGTCGGAAGCCTGGCCGCCACGCTTCGAACTGCGTTCGAGCGACCGTCGGGAACTGCTCAAGCACACTCTGTGCGTCCGCAAGCGATTCAGTGGATCCTTCGCCGACACCAACGTAGAACGTTGGCGTGTAGTCCAGCACGCGCTCGGGGACTGCCCCAGACTCGGAGAGCGACCACGCTACGACTTCACCGTCGAAGAAATCGATTTTGTAGGGCATCGACCGACTATGCAGATCCGGTTCGGTCGTCGCTCTCTTCTGCTCGCTCGCCTTCGAGTTCGGCTTCGAGGTCTTCGATGCGTTTCTCTTGGGCGAGTGCAATCGAGAATAGGACGACGGTCATCGGATTCTGGTAGTTCAGATACCCTCCGGCATCGGCGTACTGTCGTGCATCCTCGAACAGGCGGTCGAACCGCTGCTGGTCGGGTCGTCGAAGCGCCCGCCGGTAGTCCTCCCAGTCGTTGTGGACGGTGCGAAGCACGTCGCGGAACGTCGGATTAGTACGCCCCATTCACCGACACCTCCTGTGGCGTCTCGGCCGTGTCGTACGCTGGCTGTCTTGCTTCCAGTACGCGTTTCCAGAAGGCAATCGTCGTCTGCACGACACCGTTGCCCATCGGATAGACGAGCGTCTCGAACTCCGAGCCACTGAATCGTGGGCCGAACTTCGTTTGCTCGACTGTAATCGTTTCCTCGGCGGCCGCCACGAGCGGTTCCGAGAACGAATCCCTTGTCGAGCGCGTCACTAAGACGGGAATGTCGTAGCGGTCTGCGAGGCCCGCGACTGTCGCCACTCCCCGCAGTAGTAACTCTTCGCCTTCGTCGGCGTACGTCTCGGCGTCTCGATACAACTGATCGATGTCCGGACACACTACTAGTGACGTATCCTCGTCGACCTGGCGGGGGAGTCGTCGAAGCAGTGTGTAGTGCTGATTCGGCGTGAACCCGCGAGCTACCTGGATTCGGTCGAGTGTTCGCATACTCGGTGCGAGCGAAGCAAGCGACTGTGTGACTGCATGCCCGCCCGCGTCCACCCAGCACGCGTTCCCATCATTTAGCAAGAGATGGTCTAAGACGAGCGAGTGGAGCGGACCAGTCACCCGGTCGTCGCTCTCCATTTCCAACAGATGTACTCCCGATTGTAGTTCCGGTAGCTCCGGTTCGCCTGAAGTCTGTCTACTCTCTCCCATATATACGGCTTGTCCGACTATCGGGTTAAGCGTCGGCGCGCGGCTTCCAGAACTTCCGGAAACGTACTTGTACTCTACGAACCGACAGTTAACGGGCTGAAACAGTTACTCTCCGATGTTTCCAAATGTTTCCGAAACGGAGCGGTACGTTCGATCCCGGCTCGTCCCCGCAGCCTCGATTACGTCGTACTGGTCCATCTTCGAGAGATAATTCCGGACCGTTCGGTCAGTCTTCGGATTCTCCATCTCCTCGCGGTACTCCCCGTACAACTCGCTCGGTGAGATTTCCTCGTATTCCTCGATAATTTCATAGAGCGTCTGCTGATGCGGCGTCAACGTCTCAACGTCCTTCTCGTGGCGCTTCGCGCGCGCTTCTGGCATCGCCGACTCCAGAATATCGTCCGTAATCTCGGCCTCGTAATTCTGGTGTGCATGTCGCGCCGCCGTCCGAAGAATACTCAATGCAACTCGTGCATCACCCGCCGCAGCGTCGGCAATCATCGCTAGTTGGTCGTGGTCGATGACGTCTTCTTCGAGACCAGATTTGACTCGGGCGTCCATGATGGAGACGAGTTCGTCTGGAGTATAGCGGTCGAAGCGAACGCGCTCGCAGCCAGTCAGCCGACTGGTGAGCCGTTCGTCAGCGTTCGAGAACAACTCCTTTTCGCGGTTGGCGATGAGGAGCATCGAGAACTGCGGTAGTTCGTGTAGGTGGTAGAGGAGGCTCTTGTCGTCGAGTTGGTCGGCTTCGTCGAGGATCACGACACACGGCGGGCCATCGTATCGGCGAAGGCGTTCGAACAGTTCGTCGCGAGGCGTCGATTGACGATGAATGTCGACTGTTTTGCCGAGGCCTTCGAGGATTCGGTAGAGGGTGCGGAACTCAGAGAAGTTCTGCCAGCAATTCACGTATTGGTATTCAACGTCGAGCACCTCCTGCCGGAGTTGTTCGGCAGTGTATTTCGCTAAGCAGGTTTTGCCGACGCCAGATGGGCCGAGGAGGAGTGTGGTGTCGGCGGGGTTGCCGTCTGTGAGTGGGGCGAGGATTTCGGTGAGGTGGGTGACTTCTGCGTCTCGATGCTCGACTTCTCGGGGGACGAAACCTGCGCGGAGGACGCGAGCATCGGTGATCATACTATCCAGTATCAGGTTACTGGGACTTAAACACGAAGGCCTCGTTTCCGGAACTTCCAGAACCATTCTCACACCAAGGAATGCCGTTAAGGGACAAACTGATGTTCTTTCAGTCTGAGGACGATTGGTTTCATCGGTGTGCATCTAGTGCTTACAGACGTGATTCCGGGCTGTTGTGGAAGTTCGAGTTACTAACCAACATCCGGGGTGTGGTATAGGGTGTGTTGGTTAGTGTATCGTATCTTTGTTGGCGAGATAGTTCGGAGACAGTAGGTCCCAATAAGGATGGCGAGGAATTGCCGGAAGTCTATGATATTGGGGATTGAGCAAGTGTCTCCACTGGTTGGTTACAGTCTGGACGAGGGGTGGTTGGTCGAACCATCCGAACCAACAGCAAGAACAATCAGACCGGTGTTGTTAGGCGAGTTCCTCGAGACGACTGTCCCGAAGCACGGACTTCAACACAATCTCTGTGTCCTGAACCAACCGATGCTCCAAGTAACTGCCTTGCCCGCGCCCGCCACCAGTACGAGTCGATTCGACAACACCGAGGAACGCCTGTTCTTTCAACAACTCGTAGATCCGATGCTCGCTCAAGGTGTTCGCATCGAGTTGCTCTGCGATGGTTTGATAGCGTTCGTAGATGCGGCTCGTCGAGAATGCTTCCGCACCAGAATTCTCCTTGGTCAACAAAGCGAGAGAACACAACACGAATTTCACTTGGGTCGTCGAGCCGCGCAATAGTTCTTCGAAGCGGTCGATTTCAGCCCATTCTTGTGCGTCTCGGACGTGTTCTTCGGTGACTGTCTCGACGCTCTCGCGCTCAGCTAATTCGCCGGCGTGCCGGAGGATTTCGATTGCTTTGCGGGCGTCACCATGTTCTTGTGCCGCGACGGCTGCTGTGAGTGGGATGACGTCTGTCGAGAGGACGTCGTCGTGGAAGGCGTCGCGTCGGTGGTCCATGATGTCTCGGAGTTGGTTGGCGTCGTAGGGTTGGAAGACGAATTCTTCTTCCCGGAGACTGGATTTGACGCGTTCGTTGAGGCGGTCGCGGTATTCGATCTTGTTACTGACTGCGATAATGCCGAGGTGGCAGTCCGCCTTCCCCGCCTCGCGTGCTCGCGAGAGTTGCATGAGGATGTCGTCGTCATCTAAGCGGTCGACTTCGTCGAGGATGATGATGACTGAGTCGTAGGCTGCATCAAGGATTTCCCAGAGGTAGTCGTAGTATTCGCCACTGCCGATGCCGGATCGTGGGATGTTTAGTCCGGTTAGGTCGGGCTCGTTGAGGGCTCGGGTGACGGTTCGGGCGACTCGTGTTTGGGTGTTGTGTTGGGCGCAGTCGACGTAGACGGTGGCTGCGGCGACGTCGTTGGATTCGGCGGCGCGGCGTGCGCGTTCGGTGACGTGGCGGGCGACGAGGGATTTGCCGGTTCCCGTCTTGCCGTAGATCATGACGTTGTTTGGTGGGTCGCCACGGACGATTGGTTGAAGTTCGGCGGCGACGGCTTCGATTTCGTCGTCGCGGCCGACGATGCGGGCGCTTTCGGGGACGTGGCCGACTTTGAGGAGTTCTTTTCTGACGAAGATGTTTGCTCGGTCTTGGTCGTCGTCGTCGAAGTTGAATAGTGGGTCCTCAGACGGGTCGTCGAAGCGGTCGTTGTAGTCTGAGAGTTCGGACGATTCCTCGGTCATCGTTGTCCCATAGCGCGTGACCCCATCCCTTAATTGTTCGCATACCTCGACAAGAGTGTAAATCGGGGAGTGGTTCTACTGAGGCGCGGGTTGAGTTGAGTATCACTCAGAGGAGAGGTATAGCTGGTCCCGAGTGATAATCTGGGACTGGGTGTTCTGGTCACCCCTCGTCCAAACTGTATAACGCGGTGTGTCTGACGTGCGGCATACACCCCTCGTCCAGAGTGAATAATCGACCCGCTCCCCAAATACAACTCGGAGTTCTCCATACACCCCTAATCAAGAGTGTAATGAGAAAGAGTCGGTCGTCAAAGTATCGTCGAACACCGAGCGGCGATACGACTTCATCATACACCCCCGGTCAAGAGTGTAATTCGCAGAAATCGACCGGGTGCTACCGATGACAACCGCGAACACAAAACGAATCCACACTCGAGTGACCACCAGTACGGCGATTCTTCAAACCTCGAAAACTCACATCCAGGAGGAGCGTTCGAACAGAATTTTTTGAGTCGAGGTGAATCGACGTCAAGAATCGTCCCCACACCCCTCGTCCAGACTGTAACAGAATAGTGGTGGAGTCGGTCGTATCAGTCAAATCGGCGAAATCACATAATCGCTGCGCTTCAGGACGTCTACTGCAAAGATTCCGGAGTCGAGAGATTCTGGGGTTGACAGCCGTCCCAAACAAGTCAATACGATTACTGTAATCTAGTGGTTTTATTATATCCCCTTCCAAACAGTTCTCCAAGCGTATTCAGCATACGATAGAAGACGAATACGGTATTCGTCTGGTCGACCAGAAAACGACCACCCAAACTCTCATACTCTATCACTCGAGAACACCCAGTAAACGCCTTCAAGTCCGAATCTCCGCCACTTACGACCTAATAGTTGCTGGACTTCTCGTGGATGGCCACCCCCACCCTCCCTCCCGAATACACTCTGGACAAGGGGTGGGGGAATACAACGCAGTTATCCACCACCCGAATCCAACGAACTCCCCTCAGGACCTTCCAACCCGAACTCCTTGGACCACTCTCACGAACCTCTATTGAAATTTCTACTAATTGACAGCATAATATCTATATGAGGGAGTTGCATTCGAGGATAGTCTCAAGGAGGAATCGTTGGGCATTTACAGTCTTGATTGGGGGTGTCGAGAACCGGCACCGAGATTCACTGCGTTTTCATCGTCGTCCTTTTCTGGTGAAATTCTGGGGAGGAAGTCTGCGATCGAGACTAGTAAGACGACTCCGCTAGGGTAATCGTCGTTGTGAGCTTGCAAATCCCATAAAACCGTCATGAAGGACTTCAGTGTCAGCATGATTTTCGGTGATGATCCTGGTCGATCCCTGCGGTACCAGTCCTTCTTCACATCGGAATACGTGCTAGCCTCGTCGAGACAACGACCCGAATAGTTTTTTGAACGAATACTAATACCAGCGTATGACTACCGCAGATACAGAATCGATCGCAGGTGGTGAATCGGTGTCCGGAACGCCAGACTACTTCGATGTCCTTCGGTACAATGGTGACGTCTATCGGGCTGTTCCAGCAGGTGACGGTGACCCGATCGTTGCAGCCCACGAGACAGAGGCTCGACAACGCAGACTGTTAGGGTCGCTCACAGTCGCGATCCTACCACCAATTACGGCGGTCGTTTTCGGATTCTGGTATTCGCTTGACGTCAAACTCCTCGGTGGCGTTGGACTCCTAATCGGAGTAATTGCGGGTGTGGCTCGCTATCTGTATCAGGACCACGAACACCGAATTCCAGAAGTCGTCGCAGCAGGGGTCTCAACACGAATCGTCAACGACTACATCGATGATTTCGACCCCGAAGAAGTCCCGTCTCCATTCGCTTGACTGCTGGTCAGTGTTTCGTATCGGTAATCAGAATCCGTTCGACCCACCAAATAGCGAATACCCGACGGTATAGAATGTGTGTCTTCGTCTTGAACGGGTCACGTCTACCGATATACCTTATACTATGCCATGCATACTCATGACATGGATGCTGTACTCGAAGAAATCGACTTTCTCGCCAGATCCAACCACCGAATCGGTGTCCTAGAAGAACTCACCGAAGGCCCACTCGACAGACGAGAACTCCGCACCGCAACAGAAGCCTCCTCACCGACCATGAGTCGAATCCTCACCGACTTCGAAGACCGCCGATGGATTGTCCGCAATGGACCAACGTACGAACTGACACCCCTTGGCGAATTCGTTGCAGACCGATTTCTCGACTTCCACGAAGCGATGAAGACCGAACGCAAACTCCGCGACGTCTGGCACTGGCTTCCACGGGAGATGGACGGATTTTCCGTCGACCTCTTCGCCGATGCAGTGGTCTCATATCCTGGACCGGGCTACCCGTACGAACCGATTGAGCGACTAACCCACCTTATCGAGGGAACCACTCGACTGCGGGGGTTCGACAGTATCGTGTTCAAGTCGATCAGCAACGAGACAGTTTGCCAAGGAGTCCTCGACGGTATGGAGCTAGAGTACGTGTACTCGCCGACAGCACTCGAGAAGACCCTCCGTTGGAATCCTGACCGAGTTATGGAGGCCGCATCGTGTGACCACTGCACTATCTTCGTTCACGACGACCTTCCCGACCGATCACGGTGCGGACTCGGTATCGTCGATGATCGCGCCGGAATCTGCTGTCACGACACGGAGACAGGGGCACTGACTGCTGTCATCGACACGGATGCACCGGAAGCCCGAGACTGGGCTATCTCTACCTTCGAACGTGTCCGCGAGGAGGCGAAACTCGTCGACCCACAAGCATTCGAAACGCACGTCTCGTCGGACTTACTTTCGTAGCGTGGGTGTGGAGACGGAACGTTCGACGGCCATCGTGCTGTCCGGTGGTCATCAGCTTACTCGGTTGGTCTTCGCGATACAGGGTTCAGACTGCACCCTGTCTGTGTCGCGAATCCAAGTAGTTCTTCACAGGGTGAAATATTTCACAGGATATTTAGATGTATCTGGCTGGCGTACCCGAATCAGAGGCATCATGGCCGATCAAGCAGAGATTCAGGATGCATGGACTGCTATCGCATCTGCGTACGATGACTACGTTACGTCATCGAATATGGCGGTCGCAGAGCGGGCTCTTAGGCGGGTCGAACTTCGCCCGGAGATGCAAGTACTGGATGTTGCGGCTGGCAGTGGTGCACTGAGTATTCCCGCAGCACGAAGGGGCGCGCGAGTGCTGGCAACGGACATTTCTCCAACCATGGTCGAGCAACTCGAAGTACGGGCACGTGAGGAAGGACTGTCTAACTTAGAAGCGCGTGTTATGGACGGTCACAGCCTCGAACTCGAGGACGACACCTTCGACATCGCTGGCTCACAGTTCGGAGTCATGTTGTTCCCCGATCTGCCACGGGGACTGAGCGAACTAACGCGCGTTACCAAGCCCGGTGGGCACGTGTTACTGGTCACAATGGGGCAACCTTCGGAACTCGAATTCCTTCGATTCTTCATCGATGCCGTGACGGTTGTCGTCCCTGACTTCGCAGGGCTCCCAGTCGACCCTCCGCTGTTACCCTTCCAGGTGTCGGACCCCGAGAGATTGCGTGACGAACTGGCTGCTGCCGGCCTGATGGATATTCAGGTGGAGACCACAAACCATCGGTTGGAGTTTCGATCCGGTGCACAGTTGTGGGACTGGGTGACCGCCAGCAATCCAATCGGGGCGGAGTTGGTCGCCGATTTAACAGACCAGCAGCAAGCCGAGGCTCGGGAGGAACTGGATGACAAACTAACCGAACGGTCTGGAGGGAGCGCTCCCGCCGTGTTGAACAACACGGTCAACATCGGTGTCGGGACGAAATAAGCAATTTCACACTGAAACCAATGACTGTACAGGAACACCAATCGGACGACGCTCGAGCACAGTTACTCGATTCGCTTCCCGTCACGGAACGACGGTTGCAACTGGCCGGGGTTTCGACCGCGATTCTTGAGGGTGGTGACGGCCCGCCAATCGTCCTGCTTCACGGTCCGGGAGAGTCCGCGTTCTGGTGGATACGAGTCATCCCGGATCTCGTGACGACCCATCGCGTTATCGTCCCCGACCTCCCCGGTCACGGCGCATCAACTGTCACTACCAATGATTTGAACGCAGACTCAGTGACCCGGTGGCTCGACGAATTGATAGAGGAAACGTGCTCGGTGCCACCGACACTGGTCGGACATCTGCTCGGTGGCGCTATCGCGGCCCGCTTCGCAAGTAACCAGGGGGATCGGATCCAACAGTTAGTGCTCGTAGATTCGTTAGGTCTAGACCGCTTCTGGCCATCCGCACGATTCGCGTTCGGGCTATTCCGATTCCTCGTACGACCGACGGACCGTGCGTACCACAGTTTTCTCGATCAGTGTCTGGCCGACCGGAACGAACTGATCGAGCAGTTGGGCGACGACTGGAAGCCGTTCTTGGCGTACAATCTCGAACGAGCACGTACGCCAAGTGTGAAGGCCGCTATGCGGACACTCATGAAAGAAGTCGCGGTGCCAACGATATCACCGGAGAAGTTAGCGCGAATTACAGTTCCGACGATACTGATCTGGGGGAGGGAGGACCGCGCCATACGACTCGGGGTCGCCAGAGAGGCGAGCGACCGCTATGGGTGGCCACTCCACGTGATTGACGACTCTGGTGACGACCCAAAACTGGAACAGCCCCAATCGTTCCTCGACGTACTGTATGACGAGCTCGATCACGACTCGTACTCCGAGAGGACGGCGTAGTACGTTCCAATCACCCCCGTCTACTGGATAGAACCGCTGAAGCAAGCACGGGTGTCAACTACCCCAGTAATCGAACGCTGCTACCGTCAGTTCCACCACTCGTCTCGGCGTTCGTCGTAGTCTGCATCGACGAATGGCGGTGGTCGTTCCTCAAGACCGAACGAGTCAGCTAACCAGACGCCGACGTGCCAACCAACAGCATCTGCATCCATTCCCATGATTGCGATTTCCGTGGTCCCGAGGTATTCTGCGGCCTCGTCTTGGTCCGTGTTTATAACCCATTGAGACGCACACGACCCCTCCTCAACACGCTCGCCACCGCACTCAGTACTCTCTGGAAATTCGACCACTACATCTGCCCCAGACTGGTTCGTCGTCCGAGTGAACGAGACGTTTGCTGGCACGTAACCGTCTGCGCCGTTCGCGTAGTAATCGAGCGCGTGCTGTATCTGCTCGCGATACTCCTCTCGGTCTGGTTCAGAGACATTCTCAAGTGAGTAGTAAACGGAGAGATTACTCGATTGCCGCGGCCACGCACGGTCCGCGAGGTTTCGATCAGGCCACCTCTCCGTTTCGTTGTCGACAGCGGCCATGAGTGGCATTGGCTCCGCGCCGTGCTCGAGTCCCATCACGTGACCGAACTCGTGTTTCAAAATCTTCAGTGTCGTCTTGTTCGTATATCCCGCTTCAATTTCGACGGTTTCCTGATCGACTTTCGAATTGGGTTCCAAGATTGGGGCACACCCAAGTGTCCGATTGTCTCGCTCGATGCCACACTTCGTCACGTTCGCAGTGAAGTTGACGACGAGGTCAGCATCACTACTTGGAGTAGAGACGAATTGTACGTCGTAGTCACCGTACCGGGTTGCGTTCTCGTTCCAGTACCGAAGCGTCTCATTGACCAGTGGTCGAATATCCCGCGACAGGTTTGCGTTCTGGTCGATGCCGACTGTCACTCGGTACCTGTTCCATGGATTGTCGGCTGATTGTTCGGTGGCTTGCTGACTTGTCGTGGCTTGAGTGCTCGTCGATGTCGTTTGGGATACGGTGTCCGTTGTTGTTTCAGTTGGAGTTTCGGTGGCTGTCTCGGGTGTCGTAGTGGTTTGTATTGAGGTTGATTTCTGTGTCGTCTGCTCCTGGGTTGTTGAGGTAGGTGTTTCAGAGAGTGTCCCACCGCAACCTGCGAGGACGACGAGAACGATTACCGTGAGAATCCGAAGGTGTTTCACTTGTTGTCTAAGATGCGGTAATGGTAGCTACAAAAATGTGGTCCTCAGTACATTCAGATAATAGAATCCGATCCGTGATTGATTCTTGCTGGAGTACTGAACTCTCATCGTTGAGCAGCTAACCAACAGATTAGAATTATTCTTCCACTCTGTTGGTTAGCTAGATTCCAGTCAGGTAGTCTGATTGCAAGCCGATTTCGTGGATAGTGCATTCTTTCCGAAGGTTTCTCGATATCGTGAAAACGAGGACCTCCATATGAGACATCCTCGCAGGTACTACTGGTATACTCTCCGGTGTTACTGGCCAGTAATACTCACGTCCCTCCTTGACCAATGCATCCACCGTCATGAACGCGTTTTCGACCACGGTGTCATTTGTATGGCCCCTTACAGGGTGCCCGAGAGAACAAAGTGAGGATAGCGCCAAGAGGACATATGAGACGACATCAGCCGTCACCCACACACTGCCCGACCAGTCATAGCTATTCTGTCGATACTGGTTCGAGGGGTGTACGACTATTGGGCAAGCGTTTCGGAGGGTGCTGATGGCGACGTTTGTGGAGAGAGTGCAGGTTGTTGGCTCTGAGAGTACTGTCGAGTTCGATCAGCTGCTCGCAAGCCGGATTGAGGCTGTCGGGACTGCTATCTCGATAATAGAGGACTGGCTTGACTCGAGTGTGGACGAGCGGACTGAACTACTGTCGAAATTTGAGATGGTAAAGCAGTTCGCTCGGAGCGAGATACAAGCCACAACGAACGAATCGGACGTGATGGAATTATCGGCGACTGCGTTGCTTGACCATCCCGCAGTCAGTGAGCAATCGAAAGCAAATTTGCGCGAGTACAGTACGAAACTCGCCGTGTTCATCGATGAAGAACAGTCGTATCGAGATGCACGCGAACAGATCATGGACGATGTAACTGCTGAACTGGAATTGTATACCGACCTCTTGGATGAGATGGCGCTTGGTACTGTCACTGTCGCAGACGCACAAGCACAGATTGCGCGTTTTGCACACCATGAGTCGGTTGGGCCTTCGAACAAGACGGCCGTGGATATCGTACTTGAGTCCACAACTGACGAGTAGTCGTAACTGATGTGTGTCGTTCTGCACTACGCGGTGTGGGTCTCGTCACGACGTGATATCTAGAGCTAACCAACACCTAGCGATAGCAGAGAATTTGTTGGTTAGTAGTAGCGGGTGGTCATCCCGGACAAATTGGCCATCGTCTGAACCATTGACCCGTCAGCAGTCTAGACACGCACGAAATTGTATCCATCACCAATCCACTCTTGAGGTATCGAGACGCTGCATTGTTGTCGTGAAGAGGTACGACCCGTCTGCTTGAGTGATCGTGGTTCGAAGAGTATTCAGAACAAGAACCCTGCAAGAGTTGCGGGCGCCACTGCTCTGAACTACCCTCTAGATTTATCGGGGTGTACTCGCAATGCGTCGCTATGAGCTTCACGCAGTTCGATATCGGCTGGTTTTCAGGTAGGGGATCAACCCACGACCGGCCGTACATCGCGGGTAACTTCGAGGGTGAGCAGATACTCGTCCCACTACTCAACCCATCTGTCCCCGCAATAGCGGACCAAATAAAGGTCGCTGCCACTCTCGCTCGTGTGAAAGACGCCTCGCTACAAATTGTCAATCCAGTTCGAGTCCCCCAACAAACACCGAGGGGATTGCAAGAGCGGATTCCAGACGAAAACGATCACGAACTACTTCAATGGGCACTGGACGAAGCTGCGACAACAACCCAGGACGTAAGCGGAAGCTTCCGGTACGGGCGGCGACTTGTCGAAGCCGTACTAGAATCGGTGGACCGGTACGATAGCGATACTGTTGTCCTGCCCAGTACGACATCAAACGGCGTTCTTCGGCGGAATCTCCCGGAACGAATCAGTGTCGCAGTAGACTGTGACGTAATCGTGGTCAATGGAGAGCCAGGCTACGATGAGGTTCCATCGATCCTCCTTCCGATTGCGGGAGGACCACATTCTGGCTTGGCCGCAGATATCGCACAGACAATCGCCTCGCAGTTCGATGCATGGATCGATATTCTGCATGTCGTGGACGAGGACCCATCGAACGAAGAACGAAGAAGAGCCAGTGAATTTGTGGAGGCGGCCTATCAACGCATTGCGCGTCCAGAAACGACGACTACGTGGATTCTCGAAGCCGAAGAGACTACTGACGCTATCGTAGAGCAGTCGACATACTACGATCTTACCGTGCTCGGTGCACCTACGATAGGTCCGCTTCGACGGTTCGTCTATGGCTCGACAAACCAGTCGATTCGCGCAGATGCAGAGAGTGTGGTGTTGTCGGCTCGAAACAACCGGAACCCTGACTCCCTCCTAGACGACCAGTAGCCCCAACTACTGGCACCCTTCAAATCGGTAGAATCGGTCTTATTTCGCCATCAGTTCCCGGGCCGCACTGGCGAACGCCTGCCCGTGACGTTTCGTCGTTAGATATGCATCGTCGATTGCCGACCCCTGTAGTTTCAGCTTGCTCTTTCGAAGTCCCCTGTTGAACTGAATGCTCGTGATCTCACTGAGATTGTAGTCCTCGGTGGCTCTGTTGAAATCCTATTGTTGTGATAGCTTTCCCGCTGAATCAGCCGTTAGGTAGGACTGGGTATCTACTAGTTGGTCGATTATTCTTCGTTGGACGTCATCCGTGTTGTGGCTGGCTGCTGGACGGTCACGGGGGCATCTGCGCCACGACGACGTACAGTCTGCGCAGTGACCGCGATTAGTCCAATCCAGACGAGCCAACTCATCACTGTGTAAACCCAGAATGTCGTGGTTGCGGTTTCACTGATGGTGCTCGTGAAGTTCGAATAGATGTACACCAGCACCGTGTTGAACAGCGAATGCCCGAGGACTGCAGGCCACACTGATGCCGAGAGATAGCGTCTCGAAGACGAGATCAGAGTACGTTGGTGGGCTGTTCTGCGCCATGTTCGACTAGCTCGTTGTCGAACGAAACAAGCGTCGCATCAATAGCATTCGCGGCTGTAAGGACGAGTGCATCCATCGGATAGAGCAGTGTTTCAGACTGAAGTTGGTTAGCTGCCATCATGTCTGACGCGTCCGGAAATGTGACTGTGGTACGTGAGGTGATCCGCTGCTCAATTTGATCGATTCGGTCGCGCTCAAACTGCTTCTTTTTGGTGAGTACACTCCGGAGTTCCATCAGATTCAGCACGGAGACGTACGCATCATCGGCTTCATTGAGTAATTCGAGTGCATCGTCGGAACGTTGCGTATCGCGTGTAACCGCAGCAACCAGAACGTTCGTATCCAGCAGGACCCTCATAATCGTTCACGGATATCGCGAACGGCTTCGACGGAATCGACTTCGACGTCGACAGACAGCTCTGCAAGTGCATCACCGAGGGGAACGGCCTCATCGTCCTCGGGGTCCGAGACCATGAACTCCTTGAAGTCGTCCGTTGTGAGGCTCATACACATCGATTGTACTGCTGTTTGGAAAAACCTGCTGGTGCCACAGCACTCGATTGAAGCTGGCGGTCACGTGTGGCCATGGCCGGGACGGCCGTGTACGCGGCGGAAGGTTGACCGCCGGGAAGACCGTGACGCAGGCGGGGGTGGCAGAAGTGGCGAGTCGGGTGTGCCCAACCTCGAAGAGCGTGATTGTGCGATACTCTCGGGAGTTGCATGACGCCTACAAAGCGAGACATGGACGAGCGACTCCGACGGAAGTGATCGCACGAGAGCGTAAGTCGGGGAGATTCAGATAGCAGGGCTGGCGGAATCGCTTCTTTTTGCTACCGTCCACCCGACGCCCGCCTCCCCACCCACCGCTCGGTGCTCGCTCCGCTGCGCGCGCAGCCACAACCTCTCCTATAAGTCTATTCTTGCTAATCGCGATGTAAAAGAGAGCAGACAAGTAGATATTCGATATCGCGGCGATTCAGTCGCCTGAAGCGTCAAGACCAAAATCTACACGTTTGCCTCACTCGACTGGCTGGGCCTCGGGGAATTGATAACTCCCATCGATGAGTGGCTCGCGCGGTTGGTAGAGTCGAACCACGTAGTTCCACCCCTTCGGGGTATAGAGGAAATTCGGCTGGTCGGGGTCACCACCGAAGTGGATGGTGACGCTGCCATCATCGTTCGGTTCAGCGGTCACGTTGTTGACCGAATACGCGTCGTATTGGTTCTTCTCGAAGAACAGGTCACGGTTGTAGACGCTGACCGACCAGAATCCGTCGACGGGGACGTCCTCGACGGTGAGTGTGTGTGGCGTGTCGCCGTCATTCTGGGCGGGAGCCCGAAAGAAGAATAACGCTTCTGACGGTTGCGGAACGCCGGTCCACCCTGACGTAGAGAGGAGGAAGAATTTCACGGGATCGACCTCGTCGATGTCACCATACCCACCCGAGAAGTTGTCTACCGTGGCTACGACTGTATTAAGCGCGTTGGTGAGTTGTTCGTGTGATTGCCGGTCCCAGTTAGGAATCTCGAACGAGCCAGCCGATGCTTGCTCTACGATAATCTCGTCCTGGAGTTGCCGGACTTGGTTCACGTCGTCCGTGTCGTCGGGATCGACAAATATGCGGATTGCGACGCCAGCATACCGAGTGCCCGTTAGGTCTCGTGTTATCGTGTATTCACCCGGATCGTAGACGCACAGCTTTCCGTACTGGTCCTCGTTCTGGACGTTCATCGACAGGTAGCGGTCACCGGTGTCTGGGAGCGTGATGGTGACTGGCTCGGTCAGATCGAACACCCCAAACGAGTAGAGCGTGTCACGATTCACCCCGATGGTAAACTGCTCGTCGATAGGGGTGAGACTTCGGAGATGATAGAACTGTCCAAACCCGCCATCGTCGACGGTTGCCTGCCATTTAGCATGACAGTTGGCGCGCGGATAGTTCTCCCACGTTACTGGAACCGACTCGTCATTTGCTGACGTCTGCTTGGCGTTCGCGCCCGGAGCGTCTTGGCGGGCGCTAGTGCTGCCGACGCCCATTGCGAGTAATCCGGCGAGACCCGTTCCGCGAAGCGCGGTGCGGCGAGTCGCCCGCAGTGGTTCGGAGTTCGAGTTAGCCGTCGTATCGAGTTTCTCGTTGCTCATGACGATTGGTATTACGTTGTCACTTCACCGGTTGAGATTCGGGGAACTGATAACTCCCGTCGAGAATCGGCTCGCGGGGTTGGTAGAGCCGGACGATATAATGCCATCCTTCTGGCGTGTAGATGAAGTTCGGCTGGTCGGGGTCGCCGCCAAAGTGAATCGTGACACTGTCATCGTCATTCCGCTCTGCGGTCACATTGTTGATCGAATACGCGTCGTACTCGTTCTCTTCGAGGTAGAGGTCACGGTTGTAGACAGTGACTGACCAGAACGCGTCGACGGGGACATTCTTAACGGTGAGTGTGTATGGCGTTGTGCCATCATTCTGGGAGGGAATCCGTTGGAGGAAGAGCGCTTCCGACGGCTGCGGGACGCCAGTCCAGCCTGACGGACTGGCGACGAAAAATTTCACCGGGTCGACCTGGCCGACGTCACCATATGCACCCGAGAAATTCTCGAGCGTGATAAAAACTGTCGTGAGCGCGTCGTCGAGTTGTTTGAATGATTGCTGGTCCCAGTTGGGAATCTCGAACGAGCCAGCCGATGCTTGTTCCACGACGGTCTCGTCCTGGAGTTGCCGGACTTGCGTTATATCGTCCGGGTCGGTAGGGTCGACGAATGTGCGAATCAGGACGCCGGCATACCGAGCCCCTACCATATCTTGTGTGATCGTGTACGTGCCGGGTTCGTCGGCGTACAGCTTCACATATTGGTCCTCGTTCTGGACGTTCATCGACTGGTAGCGGTCACCGGTGTCTGGGAGCGTAATAGTGACTGGCTCGGTCAGATCGAACACCCCGAGTGAGTAAATCGTGTCACGATTAGGCTCGACGTCCAACTGATTACTGACAGGAGTGATCTCCCTGTAATGATAGAGCTGTCCGAACCCGCCCTCGTCGACGGCTGCTTGGAACGACGTCTGACAGTTGGCGCGTGAGTAGTTCTTCCACGTCACCGGCACGGTCTCGTCATCTGTCGCCGTCTGCTGGGCGTTCGCGCCCGGAGCGTCTTGGCGGGCACTGGCGCCACCGCCCATCACGAGTAAACCGGCGAGACCTGCTCCACGAAGTGCGCTTCGGCGGGTTGCCCGTAGCGGTTCGGAGTTCGATTCAGTCGTCGTCTCGTGTGCGTCATTGCACATGGCTCATATCTCCGGGTCGCTTGCGTGGTTCCCGAACAGACCTTCCCCACCCGACTGTGACTTCCAGACGACGCCGCTGTCACGGTGTTCGTTCACCACGGCCACCCCATTTCGGTGACGAACCCAGATGAGAGGGAGGCGGATAGTTATTTGGACGTAATCACCGTCGTAACGAATGTTACTACTTGGAGGCGCGAAGGCTCCGTCTACACCGTCCGACCGGAGGGGAGACATGCCATTATCGTCGGGAGTGGTGCGATACTGTCTGCCCAGCGGCCGATAACAGCGAATTCGAGTCCCACAGCGTAGAGACACGGTTCATAGATCGGCGAGCAACCGCTGGCTACGAAGTTCTCGGTCAAGACGTTCCAACCTGTCTGTGTGGAGACAGGGTTTGAAGCCGTTACCCTTTCGCGGAGACGACCTCGGGCATGTCATAGGACCCGTCGACCACCGACCAGCGGAGACCGTAGAATCGCGGCGCAAAACGCATGCCCCTTCGGGGGCTGGCAGCCAGTTCTGCACCCTCTCTGGAGCCATCGGATGCTCGTGCTGGACGTAGATGACGAGTTCGTTGGCTTCGGTGTGCAACCGGCCTGACTCGAGCATGAAGCCGTTGATGCTGTAGTGGTCGAGTTCGTTCTCGACGAAGTAGCCCTGCGCGTCGTAAATCGGAATCGACTCACGACTGAAGTCGTGGACGTTCTCCTCGAATAGCTGTAACAAGCCCCTCATTTCTGCTCCGTTTGCGTCAGGTCAAGACTCCCACTCGGCGTCTGCCAATCGCAATTTCGAAATTGAAGCGGCGTACCGCTGCTATCCCGGGCCAAAGGCCGCGATATCGGCTCCCACTGTCGCCAGTGCGTCGGCGGGATTCGGGTCGCTGTCGGCCAGATGCGTGTAGTGGTGTTCCGGGATGCTCGACAGTGCGGCCGTGACGGCCTCGCTGTACGTCTCGACGCCCGGTTCCGTCGGGTCATCGCCACCCCAGACGTCTCGGATGACCGTCATCGAATCGATGCGTACCTCCAGCTTACGTGGCTCGTAGCGAGCCAACAGTTCGGAGAGTCCGAGTTGGAGGGCAACGTACTCGGCGGTGTTGTTTCCCGTCCGAGACCCGACGGGTCGGCCGAGACGAGCAAGTTCTTTCTCCGCACCGTCCATGATGACCGCGCCAGCACCTGCAGGGCCAGGATTGCCACGTGAACTGCCATCGACGTAGAGGACGAATGCGTCGCTCGCCGGTTTGGGGATGGATGGTCGGGTGAGTCCTGACGCCTGCAGATTTTCGAGCGCGCGACGCAGTTCGTCTGGGCTGGTTGCGGGGTCGAAGAGACCGCCGTAGCCGGGGACAGCGTCGTCGATGGCGTCGATGGCGGCCGCCACCTCGTAGCCGAGTTCCGCGAGTACCTCGTCGACGAGTGTGGCGAGCGGCGAGAGGTGTTCGGCTGGGAGGGGGTCGTCGGTCACGCCACTTCCCCCTTCGGGCTCCGATTCTGGGTTCTCATACCCGTACTCTCGGGTGCTTTCGTTGGCTTGTCGCACCACTGCATACAGGTTCTCGGTGGTCAAGCGGGATAACCTCTTCAGGTGTCGAACCGGTTTGAATCGGTCAAACCTTGGAATCCTCAACGCCTGACACGAACGGTTTGCTGAATATAGTGGGTGTTTCAGCACACGGTCATCGGTTGATGCAAGCGACTATTGGTGCACTTGCTCGGCTGTATGTAGCTGAATTTCCCGTTCGACGAATATGCCCACTAACAGTCCTCGGACGCACGCTATAATACCAGATACTCTGTAATTTCACACCACGACAACACGCTTGAGTATGCAAGTCAATTCGAGAAAGTCATCGTCAGCGGCTTGGATTTTCTCTGGATATCTGTCGTCACTGGTGGTCACTCGCCCAGACGTAAGTTCGATGTTGACCGAGTACGCCTGCACCCCTGCAAGCGCAGACAAACTCCCAACAAAATGTACGGTGTTTGTGAAGCACGGCCACGCCACTTACTGTCTGCGGTCACGATAGAAGAGACGATCATGCAAGCAGCGAGACTCCACGAATACACTGACGACATGAGCAGCGCGCTTGCGATTGAGGAGATCGACCGCCCCACTGCAAACCAACCGGACGACGTGGTCGTCGAAGTCGAAGGCGCAGGATGGTGTCAGACGGATAATCACATCATCGAGGGAATGTGGACCGAATACGTCCCCCAAGAACTGCCAATGACGCTCGGCCACGAAAACGCAGGTATCGTCTCGGAGGTCGGCAACGACGTTACACTTGTCTCGGAGGGCGACCCCGTTATCTGTCATCCCGTCCAGACGTGTGGGACGTGTCGGCCCTGTCGCCTCGGAGAAGACATGTACTGTGAGAACAGTGCGTTCAACGGTCTCACCACGGACGGTGGCTTTGCTGAGTACTTGCTCACGAACGAACGAGCTGTTATCCCGCTTCCCGACGGCGTCGACCCGACTGATATTGCACCACACGCCGACGCCGGAATCACAGCCTACCATGCAGTGAAGAAGGCTGTGCGCGAGCTGAACCCTGGTGACCACGCAGTCGTCATCGGGGTCGGTGGTCTCGGCCATATCGGCCTCCAATGTCTCGATGCGATGAGTGCAGCGACCATCACCGCAATCGACCTGAAAGACGATGCGCTCGACCTGGCGACCGACCTCGGCGCACACCACACCATCAATCCCACGGACGAGGACGTGCCAGACGCGATTGGGAACCTGACCGATGAAACAGGTGTCGCACAGGTCCTCGATTTCGTTGGCGCCGACGAGACGACGGGGTACGCACCAGACATCGTCGCTGCTGGCGGCGACCACCACGTCGTCGGGTACGGCGGGCACGTCCACGAACCCGCCCAAGCACTCGTCGACGGGGAATTCTCGTATCGCGGCACCCTCGTCGGGAAATACACTGAACTCCAAGAACTCGTTGCGTTAGTCGAACAGGGCGAAGTCGAGTTGCGGACCACGCGCTACGACCTCGCTGACATCAACACGGTCGCTGAACGGCTCGAACACGGCGAAATTGAGGGTCGCGCCGTCATCACACCGTAGGCTCTCGCCGGAAATTTAGATTCGAGGACGAAAACCTCGATCCAGAGGCTAATCAACCCCCGATTTGACAGTATCGAAAGGCGTGCCGTCTTCTCGACGCATGTCGCACCCTCAGCGATCACGATGGCTACCACACGAGCGTCATCGAGATGTCGTTCGCCGCTATCCAGCGGACCTTAGAATTCTGTGTCCTCTCCGCATCGAACGACTCGGTCGACGATTTCCAGAACCACACCCGAGCCTACAATCGAGCCGCGGCACTTGGTGTCTTCTGGGACGGTGTACTTGTCCGCTCGACCCAAGTAGTTCGACCCGAGCTATGGAACCCCGACCGGCATGCATTCGATGGAGGGTTATCGAGCGGCTCTTCGACCGAGCACGAACACTAATAGTGCTAATAGTGTTGGTCCGAGGAGGGCTTCTGTGGCTGTGAGTACTTCACCAGTGAAATTGACAGCCATGACTCCGCCGTAGCGATTCCCCGTCGCGAACAACATCGCACTGTGATAGATACTCTTCCAGAGTAACATCGGGTCTTCAACAATCCGCGCATACGTCACCGGTGACTGGGAGCCAGTAGTTGCGGTAGTTCTCACCCATCCACCCAGGGGATAGAGCAATCCAAACGTAAGAATCACACCGAGACTATAGGCGATGATTCGCCACGGGCTCTCGCCGTACAGGATTACTAATTCTGCAGTTCGCGCTCGACTCCACCGGGATCCAGCGATCAATCGCTCTCTGAGAGATGTCTCGGGATCAGTAGCCACATTCCAGTAGGCGTTCTTCTGGAGGTCTTGGCGTCGGACGAAACACTGTGCTTGTAATCGAGGGCGAGCCGCTCGTCGTCCAAGCTCTTCGAGTGCTCGATACACGCTTTTTGCCTTGTCAACATCCTCGAAGTTAGTATCCTGCTCGTAGTCGGGGTCATACACACAGCACGGTCGGGAACGAATCAGTGACCGACTGTGTGGAGACGATTCGGTCTCGGTATCGTGATGTCCAAGAAACCGGGTGTCCTGGTCAACTCGGACATCGCCGAGAATCGCTCCCGAGAGTTTCGCGCCCCGGAAGTCAGCTCCGAATAAGGTTGTGCGGCTCATGATCGCTGATTCGAAGTTCGCCTCACGGCAATCAGCGTCAGTGAAGCGGACGTCGGAGACGTCTGCATCGATGAACGTTACGCCCTGGAGATTCACCTCGACAAAATCAGACCGTTCACTGAACTTCGCATTCCGGAAGTAGGTCTCCCCGGTGAAGTTCGTGCCCCGGAAGTAAGCCGACCCATTGAACTCGACACCGTAGAACTTCGCTACTCCAACGTATTCGCCATCACTGAAATTTGCGGTGTCCCCGAATACTGCTTGATTGAAGCTACACTCGTCCTTGAATTCCACGTCTCGAAACCGCGTTAGCTCCCTGAACGTGGTTTCTACGAAACTGGCATTCGTCTCGTATACTGTATCGATGAAGTTTGCGTAGCCTCGAAACTCTGCTTGATCGAACGTCGTCGAACCATTGAACTCCGCACACAAGAAACTCGCATTGCGCCTGAATTCCACTCCGCGAAAGTTAATCTCACCCCCGAAGACTACGTCCCGGAATTTCACATTCCCCGAGAATGAAGCGCCAATAAATCGAATGTACGGGATATTGAGTATCGAATCAGACCAATCCCATTCGCCCTCAATCGAAGCGTAGGAGAAATCCAGTCCACTTTTCGTGGTTGTGAGGTCAAGTGGGTTCTCGCTCAGATCAACCGTTCCGAATCGTGCACCAAGAAAGCCTAAGAGTTCATTCTGCTGGTCGTTCTCATCGCTCTTGGTGGCTGTCTCGATGATTTCTCGGAGGGCCTCGACGACGTCTTCATCGTCTTTCTCAGTCGTTGGTTGATGAAATACACAGAACTCACCATCCCTTTCGGCACTGTGTGGGCACGTCCATACACCGTCTTCATTCAGTATTTCATCATCGACGTGGCATTCATCACCTTCACGACCACCCCATGTTTCGGGGTCGTCTGGGTCTAGAACGTACCTACAGCTTCCTTCAACGACTGCCATAGGATTTGTACAAATAACCCGTTCTTAAGCTTATCCACCGGACGCTCGTTTGTGCTCATCTGCGTTAGAACGAGTCCCCGAAGCCTGGACCGTAATGGGTTTAGCTTCGTAACGGAACTGGGTAAACTACCCCACCCTACTCCCTCGGCGCTGACGCGCCTCGGTCCTTGAGGGTGGGGCTTTAATGTGGACTCCCGGCAGTCAGTCCCCGGCAATAGGCCGGTAACTCTCGCCGTTCAACGCCCCACCATTCACACGCACGTCTACTGGTGCGTCTCCGCTCCCCGACGTGGGCGAGGAACGGAGTCTGTGTCTCCGCTTTCGAGCGTACCGCGTCCCGATGTTCTTCGCTGCGTTGTAGTCCGCGTTGACCTCGTAGCCGCACTTCTGGCACTCAAAATGTTCTCCATGGCGGTTATCGTCGTGCGTGAACCCACAGTCCGTCCGAGAACAGCGTTGGGATGTATGGTTCGGCTCGACTTGTTCTACGGAGATACCCCGCTCCGGAGCCTTGTAGGAGACGTACTTGAACAAACGTCGGAACGCCCATACGTGGTGCCACTTCGCCTGTGGAAGTCGCTCTCGAATATCGGTCAAATCCTCGAACACGATTACATTGCAGTCGTGTTCGAGGGCTTCCGTGACGACTTCGTTAGCGACCGTGTGGATGTACTGTTTCCGCCATGCTTCTTCGCGTTTGCCGAGGCGAAGCAGGGCGTTGTGAGCGGCTTGCGTCCCGCGCTGTTGCATCTCGCCACGTCGCTTCTCGAACTCGCGGCACCAGTGGTCGTAATCGTCTCCGTGCCAGAAGCGCCCGGTGGAGGAGACGGCGAGACTGTTAACGCCGAGGTCGATACCGAGGACTGTTTGGTGCTCAGTATCTGCCGGAACCTCTACGTCCCCACCGTCGTCTCCTTCTACGTCGTACTTCCGGGTGGTGATATGGAAGTAGAACTCGTCGTCCACGGCGTCGTACTGGAGCGTACTTGCACGGAACTCGAACTCCTCTGACAGCACGTACCGTTCGTATGGTGTGGGGCTGTCCGAGGGGAGTTCAAAGTCACACTCGACACGTCCGTTGACAGTCGAGAGCGAGACTTTGTTCCGATAGAACGTGGCACTGCGCTTGTCGTAGAGCATACTCCACGACGTAAACTTCGGTTGGCTCACTCGCTTGCCGTTCTTCCATCGTTCGACGCATCCTTTGACTGCTTGGACGGCGCGTCGGATAGCTTCTTGAACGAGATTCGCGGTGAGATCGGTTTCGTCGCGGAGGTCGTCGTAGAGCGCGTCTCGTGCGGTTGTGTTGGCCGTGACGCACTCGGTGTAGGAGTTGTTGGACCAACAGAACTCGGTGGCACGGTTGGCGCAGTGAAGGAACTGCCGGGCGGATGCGTGGAGGTCGTCGCAGCGTTCGTCGGGGACGACGAGTTTGACGGACACGGTTCGCCGGACCTCCATGTTTCAGATGTGTACTCGACGGTTCTTAAACATGCGGGAGTCGAGTGGTCGCAGTGTGGCGGTTGTGTTGTACCATGTCGGTTTCCTCTCCGGCCTACTCGCTCACTACGTTCGCTCCTTGAGGCCGAAGGCTCCACCTCGAAAATGCTGAATCGGCGGGTTGTCGTCCCACGCTGAACTCTCACGCACTGGCTCGACCACCAGTACTCCCCACGAAATGTTCAACTCCATGGGCGGTTTCAGTCCTCCCATGGCATCCAATAACACGATTCGCCGCAACTGGAATGAGGGGAGACCCGTGATCGGCGCGAAGGCGATGACAATGTCGCCCGCCGTCATCGAGGTGTACGGCGCGCTCGGGTTCGACTTCGCGTGGCTCGACTTCGAACAACTTGGCGGCAGTCCCCTAGACAGCACCGTCGTCGACGAGTTGACCCGTGCGGCCGACGCGGCCGACATCGAACCCTTGGTCCGCCTTCCCGACCCCGACCCGACGATCGTCAAGAAGGTACTCGCCGCGGGCGTCCGGACCATCCTCGTGCCACACGTCGAAACGGCCACCCAGCTCCGGAATGTCGTCTCGGAAACTCGATTCACGTACGATGGGGACCCCGGTGGCCGCGGTGCGACAACGGGCCGTGCGAACGCGTGGGGCGCGCGAGCGCGTCCAGCAGACGAGGACATCGTCGTCGGAACGATGATCGAGACGAAGGCCGCACTTGAAGACATCGACGAACTCCTGTCAGTGCCCGAACTCGGGTTCGCCTTCATCGGGCCCGCCGACCTCTCGGTCGCGCTGGGTTACCCCGTCAAAAAGGAGCATCCGGAGGTCCGGGAGGCCGTCGCGACGATTCGGGACGCGTGCCTCGCGGCCGACGTCCCGGTCGGATGTGTAGCCAACGACCGTGCGGCCGGCGAATCCGCGCTCAAGGAGGGGTATCGGCTGTTGCGCGTCGGCGACGAAATTTCGGCGGCCCGTGCGGTACTCGGTGAACGGATAGACCATCTCCGGTCGACGGCCGGTGAACCGAACGAGTAGTCGGCGGGACGGACCGAGCGCTCGGGCGGCCGGACACGGCACGTCGCTTGGTCGAGGATAAGCTTTTGCAGGTCGCCGACGAGTACGGGGACATGGCTGATCCCGAGATACACGGCTTGACGGCGGCGGGGGTGGCGCGACGAGTCCGTGAGGGCGACCTCACGGCCACCGCGATAGTCGAAGCACTGTTGAAGCGAATCGATGAACGGAACGACCGAACCAACGCCTTTGTGACGGTGACCGACGAACTGGCGCGCGAAACAGCCAGAGAGGTGGACGAGGCAGTCGAGAACGGCGAATCTCTCGGGCCGCTGGCCGGCGTCCCGGTCGCGATCAAGGACCTCGACGACGTTGCTGGGGTGGTCACGACTCACGGGTCGAAACTGCTGGAGGATCACGTCGCCGACGCGAACGCACCGTTCGTCGAACGCCTCCTCGACGCGGATGCAATCGTGATTGGCAAGACGAACACGCCAGAGTTCGGTCTGGGGTGTACGACCGACAACAGGGTCTTCGGGCCGACTGGAACCCCGTTCGACCCGGACAGGAATGCCGGTGGGTCGTCCGGGGGTGCCGGCGCGGCCCTCGGCGACCGGCTCGTCCCGCTGGCGCAGGGGTCGGACACCGGGGGCTCCATTCGAACGCCGTCCTCGTTCTGCGGCGTGTACGGTCTGAAGCCGTCGTTCGGTCGCGTCCCCATTGAAAGCCGCCCCGACGCGTTCGGCCACCACACACCGTTCACACACCTCGGTCCCATGGCCCGTTCGGTCGAGGATGCCGCACTGATGCTCGATGTGATGTCGGGCCCACACCCGGTCGATCCCTTCACCCTCCCCGACGACGGGACCGACTTCGTCGCCGCTACCGAGCGCTCGATAGACGGATTGCGGGTCGCGTACACCCCGGACTTCGGTATCTATCCGCTCGACCCTCAAGTTCGGGCCGTCCTCGACGACGCCGTCGATGCCTTCGAACGCGCCGGTGCAGTCGTCGAACGCGCCGATCCCGCTCTCGACCTCGAACAGGCTGACGTTCTCGACGCGTTCTACACGTTCGCAAAGGTGCGCTGGGAGGCACTGTTCGACGCACTCGAAACCGAACGCAACCTGGACCCCCGCGGCGCGGACCGCGACCGCCTCCGGCCGGTCACCGTCGAGACCATCCTCGAATCCGACCCGGTAACCACCCGGGAGTACAAGCTCGCAGACGTCGTCCGTACGCAGATATACGATGCACTACGCGAGCTATTCGCCGAGTACGACCTCCTCGCGACGGCGACGCTCGCGGTCCCACCGTTCCCCCACGGCGAGCATCCGACCGAGATAGACGGAACCGAGGTCGAACCGCTCCGAGGCTGGGTTCTCACCCAACCGTTCAACATGAGCGGTCATCCCGCGGCGTCGATTCCGGCCGGATTCACCGACGACGGCCTCCCAGTAGGAATGCAGGTCGTCGGTGGACGGTTCGCGGACGACGACGTGCTCGCGGCGAGCGCCGCCTTTGAGCGCAAGCGCCCGTGGGACGAGTCGTACCCGGAGTGACACTGGGGAGGTCGGCTCGCGCGGAATCGGTTATGCACCTGGGTCTAGAACCATCTGGTCGTTGGTCGAAAGCGAGCGGACGACAGTAGTTACGTCAAACGAATTCCTGACACTCGTTCGTCATTACGGGTCGATTCCTAACAGATGGATTATGGACATCCAAAGAAGTGGCGAGAGACAGGACGAAATATCAGAGATTAACCCTTCGTATAATGCACTATTGAATCATAATTATAGATAAGATACTTTGCGGAACCGGTCGACGTCGTGAATAGGTATGAAGCGGGTGAGATTTCTCGATCCGGCTGGAAGCGAACGGCGCGGCGAGTGGACCGACAACGGCGTCACCTTCGGTGGCCGGACGTACGACCGAGACGATGTCCGGATGCTCCCGCCGGTCGACCCGTCAAAGATCGTCTGCATCGGGCGGAACTACGCCGAGCACGCCGCAGAGACCGATTCGGAGGTCCCCGACCGGCCGCTACTGTTCCTGAAGGGACCGAACACGCTCGCGGCACACGGCGACACAATCTCCCTGCCGGCAGAAAAGGAGCGCATCGACTACGAGGCCGAACTGGGCGTGGTCATCGGCGAGCAGTGCCGGAACGTCTCCGCGTCGGACGCCGAGAGCGTGATACGGGGGTACACCTGCGTCAACGACCTCTCGAACCGCGAGGACCAGCGCAAAGAGCAGAACTGGATTCGCGGGAAGGCCTTCGACAACGCCGCGCCGATCGGCCCGGTGGTGGCGACGCCGGACGAACTGCCCGAAAACCCGACGGTCCAGTCACGGGTGAACGGCGAGGTCAAACAGGAGGCTACGACCGACAAGATGATCTTCCCGGTAGCGGAACTCATCGAGGAGATAACGAAGCTGATGACGCTCGAACCCGACGACGTTATCGCCACGGGGACCCCTGAGGGAATCGGCCGACTGGAGGAGGGCGACAGCGTGGAGATTGAGGTCGACGGGGTCGGCACCCTCCGGAACGAGGTCCGGTTCGACTGACCCACGTCGGGGTGGCGCCACGTCGCCGTCTTCGACCGAACTTCGCTGCGCCAAGTCGTCGCCGTAGCGATGAAAAGGGAGAAAGAAAAGTGCTGTTCCTCAGAAGTTCTCGGGGTTGGGCGTCTCGCCTTCCGGCCAGGCCTCCAGGTTGGCGTCCGGCGGGTAGTGGAGCCTGCCCTGGTCGTCCCATCCCCAACCGGCCTCGGAGAGGGCTTGACGAGCGGCCTCTACGTTGCGCGTTTCACCGCCAACCTGAGTGAGATACTGCTCGTCGTACCACGGGTGTTGCTGGGAGTTGAACGTGCAGTAGGTGACCTCCTCGGACTCGCCGAACGCGTAGGTATCGTTGAGGCCCTGGCGGTCGACTGCGTACGATAGTGCCTGACGGAACTCCCGGAACATCCCGGGCGCGTACGACATCTGGGGCATCATCCCGAACGGGAGGAACGCCGCACCGTTGACAATCTGGGTGGTGTCGCCCATTCTGTTAGAGATCTGGCGGCCGGCGTCGGGCGTCAGCGTCACCGCGATGCTGAGTTCGCCGTTCTCGAACGCCCGCCGAACCGCTGAGACGCTGTCGTAGATCTGCAGGATCATCGGCGATTGGACCTCGAACTGAGGATTCCCGTCGTGGGGCTCGAGTGCGATGTTCTCCTGGTTGTTGTACTGCGTTATCCGGTAGGGGCCGGCGCCGATCATCGGGTCCTCGAAGTCGGTCGGGTTCTCCTCGATACCGGCCTCGACGTAGGGATCGCGCGGTAGCACCCCGAACGTCGGCAACTGGGCCGTCACCAGTGTCGGGGACGGCTCCGGTGTGACGAACCTGACCGTGCTGTCGTCGACGACCTCGACGGTCAGCTCTTCGGGCAGCGCGGTCCACTGATAGTTGCCCTCGTGGTACTGGGCGGCCAAGAACTCGTAGGTCCACTTGACGTCTTGGGGCGTCACCGGGTCACCGTTGTGGAAGGTCGCGTCCCGTAGGTTGAACGTGACTGCCGTCCCGTCGTCGGAAACCTGTCCGAGCCCTTCGGCTAGCACGGGCACCCGTTCGTAGTTGGAGTTGTACAACATCAACGGCGAGTGGGTCAGTTGGGTGTACAGTCCCAGCGAGTCAGTGTCGCCGACGGTCGGATAGAAGCTGCTCGTGAGGAATTCACCGGGAAGGTTCCCCAGAATCGTGTCTGTTCCCGACTGGGTCTGCGCGCCGCTTTCGACCAGCGCGGACCAGTTGACTGCGGATAGTCCCGCGCCACCGGCCTCGATGGACTGAACCATGTCGGTGTTGATCGCGGCGGTCGTCGGCCGCTCTATCGTCGGGATGAACGGCAGGTCTTCCGAGTAGATGCTCATCGCTTCGCCCACGACCTGTCGGCGTTCCTGTGGGACGCCGATGGATTCTTGCTGGTCTGCCAGATTCGAGAACTGCGTGTTCGCGTAGTTCGAGGGGTTGTACTCTCCGTTTGACCCTGCTCGGTCGATGCTGTACGATTGCAGGAGGTTGTTGGGGTCGAGCCTGCCGGGGTCGGGTCCGTGGCTGTTGACCGCGACGTGGAAATCACGCACGTCGTCGCTGACTGCGGTGATCCCTTGGGCTGTCGTCATCGGCTGCGTCTCGATCTGGATACCGAGTTCCGAGGCGACCGACTGGATGTTCGAGATGGTCTCCTCGAACAGGACCGTCGGCGGACCTTGGTCAGACCAGTACTGGAAGGTCAGCGTCGGCACGCGCTCGCCTAGGCCACCACCACCGCCCTCTGTCGTCGTCTCCTGTCGTGTCGCGCCGCCGCGTCCGGCCAGCCCGGCGGCTGTTGCTGCACCTATTGCTTGCAGCACCCTTCTCCTGTCAATGCCGTTCTCTTTGCCATTCGTTGGCATGGAACACACCTCTACACCCGGTGATAAAATAATACCGGTGACATTGAAACCGTCTCGGCGCTTAATTTCTTCCTTCTCGAGAAACTACAGCCTTAGTTAATGTAAATAATACCACGTTTATGGGGCCGCTTCGAAATAGTCAGGAGTTCCGCCGTTCGCACCTACCGGAGACGGTCGAGCGTTCGAACTATCCCGCCCAATGCCGACGCAGTCGAACTGTAGCGTCGCGCGGTGCCATCCCAAACGCCGAATCGGGGACCCCCTATCGACGCCGAACCCGATGACCCACAGAGTCTACTCGGCTTCGTCGCCGCCGACGGAGACGCGCGGATCAAGCACCCCGTAGAGCAAGTCCACGAGGAAATTCCCGAGGATCACCCAGACAGCGGCGACCAAGAACACGAACTGGATAACCGGGAAGTCCCGCGCCAAGACCGAACTGACCAGCAGCGAGCCGATTCCGGGCCAGTTGAACACGATCTCGATCAGGACGAGTCCGCTGATGGAGGCCGCCAGCGAGATGGGGTAGAGCGTGACGACGGGGAGGGACGCGTGGCGGATGATCTTCCGCAGTAGCTTCGACTGCGGAAGCCCCTTCAGACGGTGGTAGTGGAGGAACTCTTGGTCGCTCACTTCGACGACGCTGTTGCGCATGATCAGCGCAGGGTACTGCATGAAGTACAGCGTCACCGTCGCGAAGGGGAGCGCGTAGTGCATCCAGAACTCCGGCAGCAAGAACCGATGCCAGTACGGCTGGTCCCCGATCATGATCATCGTCGGCGCAGAGAGCATCCCTGACGTCGGGAAGATGCCCAGTGACGAGGAGAACGTCGCGATCAGGATGATGCCCAGGAAGAAGTCCGGAATGGAGTGGAACACTGAGACACCGATGATCCCGGTTTTCTCGAGGTATCCGCCACGGCGCCAGCCTATAATCGCGCCGAAGATACCCCCAATGATGTACGTCGCCGTGATGGCGGGCGCGACCAGTACGAACGAGTTGAGGATCCGCGGCCAGACCAGGTCCCAGACGGGTTCCCCGTAGCGGAACGATTGACCGACGTCCGCCGTCAGGATGTTGAGGATGTAGCGGAAGTACTGGACGTGCAACGGCGCGGCAAGGCCCCATTTACGCTTCAATGCCTCGACCTGCTGGGGGTCCATCCCCTGCTGTACCAGTAGCGAGGTGTAGTCGCCCGGCATGAACCGGAAGAACAGGAACAATGCCGTTGCGACGAGGAAGATGAGTACCGCCGTCACCAGAGTGCGCCGAGCGAAATACCGCAGGCGGCTCATGAGCACTCACCTCTGGTCCTCGACGCCGCCGCCCCACCGGCGGGCGGCAACCCGTCTGTCGTCGCACAGTGCGTCTCACTGTCGTCGTGAACGTGTAACGCGTCTCTGTTCATACCGTGTCCTCCGGACTGCTCGGACGAAAGTCGTCGCTCGGTCGTTCTCTCATCTCGGACTCGGCCTCCGTCTCGTGGTCGTAGTAGAGATGGCAGGCGACCGTGCGGTCCTCGTCACCGTCGGGCGCGACGTCGAGGGGCGTCTCGTCGCAAATCCCCATCTGCTTGGGACATCGGTTCTTGAACCGACACCCTTGGGGCATGTCTATCGGGTCCCCGGGCTCGCCCCCGATGGTCGCCTGCTCGCGCTCGTAATGTGGGTCCGGTATCGGGATGGAGCGAATCAGCGACTGCGTGTAGGGATGCTTGGGGTTCGAGAGCAACTCCCGGGTCGGCGCCTTCTCCACGATCCGTCCGAGGTACATTACGTTGATCCAGTCGCAGATGTACGACACCGTCGACAGGTCGTGGGAGATGTACACCATCGAAACGCCGAACTCGTCGGTGAGTTCGTTCAGAAGGTTCAGAATCTCGGCCTGCGTCGACACGTCGAGCATCGACGCCGGTTCGTCGGCCAGGATCACGTCGGGCTCGGTGATCAACGCCCGCGCGATGGCGACACGCTGTTTCTCCCCACCGGAGAGCTGGTTCGGGAACTGTTGGATGTACTGGCTCGCCGGCGTCAGGCCGACGGTCTCCAGCATCTCCTCGATGTCGGTGCGGTCGTAGTCGATACCGTGAATCTGTAGCGGCTCAGCCAGAGTCCGGCGCACACTGAACTTCGGATCGAGGGAGTTGAAGGGGTCCTGGAAGACGATTTGGACCTGCTGGCGGAACTCCTTCCACTCCTCCTTGGTGAACTCCGACGTCGGTCGGCCGTGGAATCGCATCTCGCCGCCCGTTGGAGTGTAGAGCCCGATAAGGGTCCGCAACAGTGTCGTCTTCCCGCAACCGCTCTCGCCGATCACGCCCTGGACTTGGTTCTCCTCCAGCGTCAGGTCGACGTCGTCGACCGCCCGCACCAGTCGTGGCTCCCTGCCGGCAAGCCGGTTTTTGATCGTCTCAGTCAGCCCCGAGGTCGTGTCGAAGTGCTTCTCCAGCGACCGTAGCTCGAAGACCGGTTCGTCGGCGCTCATCCTTCTCCCTCCAAGATACTCGTCGACTCGGTCGAGCGGTCGAGGTACTCGGCCGCCAGCTCCGACATCTCGTCGGCCCGGATGCACCACGCGAGGTGGTCCTCGTCGCCGGTCACGGGGTTCGCCGGAGGCGCACCTTCGCGGCAGGCGGGCTCGGCCCACGGACACCGATCGACGAACGTGCAGAAGTCCACCTCGTCGTGAAGTTGGGGCGGGTGCCCGTCTATCACGGCCAGCTCGCGGTCCGGAAAGCGCACGTCCGGGAACGCGTTCTGGAGGAGGATCGCGTACGGGTGCCGCGGGTGGTCGAACACGTCCTCGACCGTGCCCGCTTCGGCGATTTGGCCGCCGTGCATGACCGCCATCGAGTCACAGTTCTCGAACACTAGTGAGATGTCGTGCGTGATGAGCAGCATGCTGACGTCCCACTCGTCTTTCAGGCCGTTGATGTGGTCTATGATCTGGTCCTGCATGATGACGTCGAGCGCCGTCGTCGGCTCGTCCGCGATGATCAGGCTGGGCCGGAGGAACAGCGCGAACGCGATGATCGCCCGCTGTTGCATCCCGCCCGAGAACTGGTGCGGGTAGTCGTCGATTCGGGATTCTGACAGCCCGACGACGTCGAACAGCTCCCGGAGTCGGTCGAGCGCCTCGGCGTTCGAGAGGTCGGTGTGGTACTTCGCCATCTCGACGGCTTGCTCGCTCAGCTTCATCACGGGGTCGAGGCTGTTCATCGACGATTGGGGGATCACTGAGATCTCCTTCCAGCGAATGTTCTTGTTGAACTCTGCCTCGGAGTAGTCCTGAATCTCCTTGCCCTTGTACCGGATCGTCCCCGAGACGACCTCGCCGTTGTCGTCGAGGCCCCCGACGATTGCGTCGGCGATTGTGCTCTTGCCGCACCCGCTCTCGCCGACCAATCCGAAGTAGTCGTGTTCGTCGATCGAAAACGAGGCGGCGTTGACCGCGTGGACGTCGTTGAACCCGTCGGTTCGGTAGCGGATGTAGACGTCCTCGAACTCGAGTAATGGGTCGGACACGTTAGACCACCACCTCGTCGTCGTTGCCGCCTTCGTAGCCCCGTCCGAGGAGGTACAGCGATAGGACGGTCAGTGCTATCATGATGCCCGGCGGGAACGACCACCACCACGCGTCCGCGACCCGTCCGGCCTGGTTGGCGTTGCGAATCATGATGCCCCATGTGGGCGTGAATGGGTCGGTCACGCCGATGAACGAGAGGCCGGCCTGTTCGAGTATCGCCAGTCCGACCCCCATCGCGAAGAACAGGGCGGCCATGTTCGCGATGTTCGGCAGGATGTGCTTGCGCATTATCCACGTCGTGCTCGCGCCCGAGGCTTGCGCGGCCATAATGTACGGCCGCTGTTTGATCTGGAGCACCTGCGAGCGTATCACTCGGGCGATGAACCGCCAGAGGACGAGACCGAGAATCGCAATCGTGGTGTAGAAGCCCGCGCCGAAGAACGTGATGAGAACGATTGCGAACGGGATGAACGGGATGCCGTACATGAAGTCGACCAAACGCATGAGGAAGCTCTCGGTCTTCCCCCCGACGTAGCCGGCGGTCATCCCCACGGCCAGTCCGACGGTCATCATCAGCCCACCCGCGAGCAGTCCCGTGATCAGCGTCGTCCGCGCGCCGATCAGAAGCCGGGAGAGTACGTCCTCTCCCCGGTCGTTGGTGCCGAGCGGGTGCTCGAACGACGGCGATTCGTATCGCATCAGTTCCCCGTCGGCGGTCGTCTGCTGCTCGTTGTATGGGTACGGGGCGATCATCGGTCCGATGATGCCCAGAATCAGAATCCCGACTAGAATTGCGAACGCGAACTTGGTGATTCGCTCTGAGAGGAGGTTCCGGAGCGTCCGTCGGGTGATGATTACGAAGTCGCTCTCCCGATACGCTTCGAACCGTTCCGCGACGCTCATCGGATCCCCCACGACACCGGCACCCCGTATTCACCCTCTCCATCGACGGTCATGATGTGGTACATGTTCACACACTCCAATAGCCATAAAGATTTTGATTAAGCGGGCGTTGACCTGGCTCCCCTGTGAGTCGCCGGTGTTTCGCGGTGGGGGTCATGCGCAGTGGCGCTCCAGTTCCGCCTCGATCGTGGTGGTGCCGTGGGCCCCGTACAGTCGCGCCTCGACCGTCCCCTCGCGCATGAACAACAGCGCCGGGCCCGCGGTAAGGTTGTACTCCTCATCGAGGAACTCCTTGTACGCCGGCCCGTACACGGCGAACGGCATCACTCCCCGGGGCTCCTCGAAGACCTTCTCGAGGTCGCGTCGGGCCAGCTCGCAGCTCCGCGAATCGTCGAGCCAGGCGTAGACCACCGACGGCGAGTACACCTGCGTCAGCTGCGGAAGGTGAGTTGCTGGCACCGGAACGAACGGTTCGGGAGCACCCTCGACCCTGACGTCGTCGTCCCGGAATAGCCGCAACGGGGGGAGCAACTGCAGCCATTCGTCATCGGCCGCCGGCTCCATGTGATCGGCAAGTGCGCACAGTTCGGCGACGGTCCGGGAGTCCGCCGAGCCGAGTGCGGCGAACTGCTCGACCACCCTCTCGTCGTCGATCCGGCGCCGAACCGCGGAGACTAGGTCATCGGCGTCGCATCCTTCGAACTCGGCCCCGTACTCCCCCACCGCGTCCTCGAACTCCTCGGTTGTCGTTGTCGCCCCTTCAACGACTGTCAGGATGTTCGCGGCGAACAGTGCGTTGCTTGTTGACATTCCACATTATAGGCGGCCCGCAGAGGCATAAATCCATCGCGAGCAGTGCTGTGGACGGCGAGCCGTCAGACGGCTATTGCCCCGAATCGTCGCGGGCACGGTCGGTCACTTCACTGACTGGGAAACGCTTTTGTTAATCGTTATCTATTACCACGGTCATGGCGACACGCCCGCAAATACCGACGCTCGGGCTCGGCACGTACCGAAACGACGATCCCGACCAGTGCGCCGAGAGCGTACGGACTGCCTTGGAGGTGGGGTACCGACACTTCGACACCGCGGAAGCGTACGGTAACGAGGAGGCGGTCGGGGAGGGAATAGCGACCGGCGGCGTGCCGCGCGAGGACGTCTTTCTCGCCACGAAAGTCCTGCACCCAAAGTTCACCGACGACTACTCGACCGAGAGCATCGTCGAAAACGGCCGGGCCTGCCTGGACCGCCTCGACGTCGACTCGGTCGACCTGTTCTACGGCGTTCACTGGCCGGGTGGCGACTACGACCCCGAGGACACATTTCAGGCCTGCGCCCGCCTCGACGAGGAGGGCGCGTTCGACCACCTTGGGGTGTGCAACATGACGCCCGAACTAATCGACGAAGCTCGTGACGTCTCCGACCTGCCGATTTCGGCCGTACAGGTCGAGATGCACCCGTTGCTCCAACAGGAGGAAATCCGGGAGTACTGCGACCGCCACGGGATGGCACTGGTCGCCTACGCCCCGCTCGGTAACGGCCGCGTGTTCGAGGTTCCGGAACTCCGCGAAATCGGAAAGAAACACGGCGTGAGCGAAGCACAGGTCAGCCTCGCGTGGCTGCGCGAGAAGGGCGTCGCGGCCATCCCCAAGGCAACGAGCGAAGAGCACATCCGCGACAACTGGCAGTCGCTCGACCTCGACCTTGACCTCGGCCTCGACGACGAAGACATCTCGAGAATCGACTCGATCGACCGCGAGAAACGCCAGTACGACAATCCCTATGCGCCGGACTGGTAACTGTCGTCCGGCCCGGTCGTGCCGCCCCGTCTCCGGACGGGTCCGACCCGGTCGTATCATCTCGGCCTCGGTCCGGCGAAACCGACACCAACTGTACGATGCAACGCCGTGAGTGGCTGTTCGCGTTCGTCGTTAGCGGCGTGCACGGGGTCGACCATCTCTTGAAGCGAGTCTTCCCCCCACTGATTCCGATATGGGCGGCGGCGTTCGGCTACCCCCTCTGGAAACTCGGCCTGATACTCGGCGCCCACACGTTCGGTTCCGCGCTTGGGCAAGCACCGATGGGAATCCTCTCCGACAGGTACGACCGGCGGTATCTGCTCTCTGTGGGCATAGGCGTGATGGGAGTCGGCGTACTGATTCTCGCCACGATTCCGGCGATCACTCCACTCGGTCTCAGTTTTTCCGTCCTTGGATACGGCGTGGACAGTCGCTTGGTGACGATGCTGGCGGCGATGCTTGTTGCCGGCCTCGGTTCGAGTACGGTTCATCCGACAGGGTATCCCCTCATCACAGTGAACGTGGACGCGGCCAACAAGGGGCGAGTCCTCGGAATGTGGGGGAGCGCGTCTAAATTCGGCGACGGATTGGCTCCGGCGGCGGTCGGCGTCCTGCTCGTCTTCGTGCCGTGGACCGTTGTCCTCGGTTTGTTCGGTGCGCTCGCCGTCGCGTTCACGGCTGCACTCTTCGTTGTTCTCCGAGCCTTCGAGACCGAACCGGTGGACGTCGATCCCGAAACCTCTGCCAAACCCCAGAGCGACGATGACGGCCGCGCATACAGGTATCCGATGATCGTTATCTTCGTCTACTTCACCGTCCAGATAATGGCAGCCAACGGCGTCACCGTCTTCCTCCCCGAGTTCGTCACGTCGATATACGGATTCACGGTTTCGGCGTTCGGTACGACGCTTGAGCCCGAATCAACCGCTAGTTTCTACTACTCGTCACTCCTGATAGTCGCCGGGCTGGCGCAGCTGGGAACCGGCGTGCTTGCCGATCGGTTCGACCATCGGAAGATCGTCATTGGCTACCTCCTGGTGGCGACGGTTGCGCTGACGGCGCTCTCGACGCTGGCACTCTCGCCCGTCGGTCTGGTCGTCGTCCTCGTCGTTCTCGGTGCGAGTCTGTTCAGCCAGAATCCGGCACGAGACGCGTTGGTGAGCGATATCACCCCGCCCGAGCGCGAAGGGAGGACCTTCGGCTACCTCTGGACCGGGGCGCTCGTGGCGGCGTCAATTTCACCACCGATCATTGGGTACATCGGTGAAATCCTTAGCCTGCGCGTTGCGTTCGCCATGCTCGCCGGAGTCGTCCTCCTTTCGGCCGTTCCGATCGCGTTGCTATTGAACGAAAGGATCTACTCCGAGAGGGCTCCGACCGTCGCCGACACCGACTGAACCGGTCGTTTTCGCGCGGTGCCCTTATCAACATCAGATGGGTGGTGTTCAGGTTCGCACGACCACGCACAAGGTTGTGCGATTGCCGGTTCCACCCCGAACTCGGCTCGAAAATGCTGAATTTCCGACGAGGCAATGTGAACGCCCATTCAACAGCAACTGTAGGCAAATCTTTTTACCTGAATTACCCGTGCGTATGGTTAGCATGCAACGAGTTCGATTCCGAGACCCAGCAGGCTCGGTACGTCTCGGAGAATGGGAGGACGGGGACGTGGTATTCGAGAATCGACGGTACGACCTCGAGGAGGTACGGATACTACCGCCGACCAATCCAAGTAAGATCGTCTGTATCGGGTTGAACTACAGAGACCACGCCGAGGAGACCGATTCGGAGATCCCGGAGCGACCGCTGTTGTTCCTCAAAGCGCCGAATACGCTGGCTGCCCACGGTGATACGATTGCGCTCCCGGAGGACAAAGAGCGCATCGACCATGAGGCCGAACTGGGCGTCGTCATTGGCGAGCAGTGTCGGAACGTCTCGGCCGACCACGCCGAAGACGTCATCGCGGGGTACACCTGCGTCAACGACCTCTCGAATCGAGACGACCAGCGTCAGGAACAGAACTGGGTGCGCGGGAAGTCGTTCGACAACGCCGCCCCGATCGGCCCGGTCGTCGCGTCATCCGATCGGGTTCCCGACGATGCCGCAATCGAACTGCGGAAGAACGGCGAGGTCCAACAGAAGTCAACTGTAGATAACCTCATTTTCTCTATTCCCGAATTGATAGCGGAGATTACGAATCTAATTACCCTCGAGCAAGGGGACGTAATTGCAACGGGCACCACGTCGGGTGTCGGCCCAATAAGCGACGGAGACACTATCGAGGTCGAAGTCGAAGGGGTCGGCACGCTTCGCAATGAGTTCGTCGCCAAAGAGTTCAGCGGAGAAATTGATCACAACTTTATGCCTGATCAATAGCGTGTTCTATCTCGTTGCTCGCCACGAAGACACCCTGACGTGTCCGGGTGGATTCGAGGGGCACGCAGACCTCACAGCGTCAGAGACGTTCTTGAGACGTCATCAGAACTCGGAAAGTTCTGATTGGCGAACGAGACGCTCTGCGTCTCGTCAACGGCAGACAACGGTAACACGGTCGATGGCACGTCCTGTATGCTTCAAGTGGGACGACCATCACTGGTCAGAGTCCGACGATCCCCTCACTCACAGATACACTCGTGTCCCTGTGACGAGCGACCGACGACAAACCAGTGTATCTCCGACGCAAGTTCGTACATTCTCTCTGCCCGGCTCCTTGCCGCGAGACCGTCCTGATAGTACGTCTTCGCTCGGTGTTCGCGCCACAAGTCTGCGAGGTCGTTAGCAACCGATTCGGAGAAGATACCTGCCGACGCGGCCTCACGATAGACGCCTGGATGGGTTCCGGGAAGCGCGTCGGACTGTGCAGTCCCGCGCTCTAAGAGTCGGAACTCGACCGTCCGCTCGATTGCGACAAACGACGCTTCGATGACGAGCGTGTAGTAGCCGTCGTCACGGAGTGCGTCGGCACCTGCCAGTAGACGGCACGCCTTCCGCAGTTGCAGGAGGGCGGTATCTTCGACGGTCAGTCCGGTTTCGATGTTTTCGGGTCGCCGGTCGAAGGCGGCTTGTACGTCGTCCAGTAGCGTCTCGATTTTCGAACTACTCATCGGCGAAAACCTCCTTGCGAATCGACTGCAGTTGCTCAGTTCCATACACGGTAATTCCTTCCTCGAAGATTTCTCGTAGCTTTGCTCCTGCCCGGCGTGCGCTCTCTGCTGATTCGACGTACGGCTCAAAGTCGAATCGGTCGCCGTCGAAACGACGCTCACGGAGTTCGCTGACCACGTCTGTCACGCACCGTCTGGCAGTTGTTCTATCGCCATCTACGACGACGAAGAAGTCGATGTCGCTCTGCCGGTCTGCTTCGCCGCGAGCGACACTTCCGAACAGGACGATACCGACGACGGTTTCGACGTCGTCTGCTTCACCGAGTGCAGACCGAACCTCTTCGACAAACGCTCTGACGGGGTCGTGAAACTCTGGCTGTTCGATTGCGAGTATTGGATCGTCTTTCTGGAGACGTTCCGGGTCAATCGAGACGTACTTCCTCTGCGGGGTGTCGCGGATACGCACCACGTCGAGGTGGTCGAGTAGTTGTACAGCTCGCCAGACTGTCGAACGGGTCACTCCCACTGCATCGACTAGTTCTGGAATCGTGAATTCCGTGTCGTTCGCGTCAACCAGCAGTCGAAGGATGTCGTCCGCGGCACTGATTCGGAAGATATCTGTATCGTCGTCAGGAGTGGTGCTGATGCAGACCTTTATACCTTGTTTCGTATTTTCGGACACTATCTGATTTTGTGCAACGAGGTATAAAAGATGCTAGGTCGAAGTAATGTCTCTTCCATTTGATCAGCTGGAAGATGCTCTTGAGGACTCCAAATCTGGGAAGAGCAACTTCCGAGCCTGCGGTTCACCTTGCGGTAGCGCGGAGGGCCCGCCCTCAACAAGCGAGCCGAAAGGCGAGCGAGTAGGACGGGGTAGTTTACACCGTCAGCACGCTCCGGTGGAACCACAGCTATCCTCACCATTCAGCGTTACTTGGGTCGGGGCGCAGGTACTGACATTCTGACGCCGTCGTCAACACCAGGTATGTTCCGGCTGTCCCTGACTCCCAGTACTACACTTCTTATTATCTGGGCAGCTGCCGGAAAAAGCTTGATTCGTACCTATTGCTCCAACGGTGACTACACTCGATAGATGGGTGACTGCTTAAATTGCGGAGAATCGGCTGCTTTGACCTGTTGTTGTAAGCACTGGGGGAAACGCTGGTAGAGTAGCGTAGCGTCTTCTGGATATCGTAATAGCTGTCGCTCGTGGTTATTGAATAGACGGGGTAGGTAGACAGCGGGAACCACACGTGGAAACCACGCGGGTTGAAAGGACGCTGCCAACCGTGCCGTCTACGTAGCGAATTCTTTCATCGGTACAAAACACCTCCGATACGCAGATTCAGCCGAACGGCATCGCCCCTGAGACAGCGAGGCGTGTTCTGCGCAGGCAGGAACCGACTGACTAACCCACTGGCGCTCAGAGAGTGCGGTCAAATACCCGGAATGTGTGGCGGAGCGCGGGCGTGCGTTACGTATAACACCGAACGAAGTTCGTGCAAGCGCAACCGTATCCATCCGGATTTCCGGGAGGGAATGGGACGATCCTACTTGCTGGTTCGGGTAAGGGGCTGGCAGCACAAGGTACGCTACTGTACGGCCACAGATGGAGCACGAGCAGGCACTGTCAGAAACGCTGCTTGGAAATCGAGCTCAGGAGTCCTCGACGTGCAGTGCCCGATTTTCGTGGGCGATAGTGACATTGTATGTTCCCGGCGTCTCAGGCGAGACCTCGAAGCGCACGTCCTGTGAGCTATGGGAATTGAGCGTGACTGACTGAGTGAACGACGCCCTGCCGACGGTGAGCGAAACTTCGTGGGTGCCTGCCAGCGCGGACGTGTTCTTGACCGTCATCGAGACAGTTGCGGTTTCGCCAACGCTGATAGACTCCGGAGTCACCTGAAAGTCCTCGACGATTATCGCACGCTTGGGGACCCTTCGTGTTATCTCGTACTCGTTGTCAGCAGCGAGCTCACACCGATAGCAGTCGGTATCCGTGTCGTAGGTGAGTGCCACCGCGTCACTCTCGTCCGCTGGCAGTATGGCGAAGTCGATGAGGGTGTCGGTCTCTCCCTCGAGGTGTGCGTCATAGGTCGTCTGGTGGCCGAGGGGTTCGACACGCCACGTGTGTGCATTTTCACGTTCTACAATGGTGGGTCCGTCAACGTAGAGGACGGCCTCGTCCCCGAGTGGATGGTATTGGATTCGCGCCATCTCGGGGTACGCACCTGCGCCGTAGAGGTCCTGTCCGACTTCGCCGAGTTGGTCGAACATCGGCGCGATGGCGCCGAACGGTTTCAGTGGGAGAGCCCACTCCCGGTTGACCCGCCGTCCGGACTGTGGTGAGATGCCGTCGTAGATCAGTGCTGGATTCGCCTGGAACGCAGGAAGCGAGTCCGCGAGCGACGTTCCTTTGTGTCGCATTGACATCCTCCCCGCGCTAAAGCGCGGGGATTCCTCCGTTGGGGGTTCGGCTACCGACCCACGGAGGCAACTTGCGGGTTTGTGCGCACTTCTTTGGGACTTTCGTGAAGGTGTGGTTTCCTCGACCAGTCGTGGTCGTCCCACTCGAATCGCACGGGCCGTGCCATCGGCCTGATTTCCGTATCGCTGTTTTCTCGAAGGAACGTTTCTGACGCTGTGAGGTCGGCGTGCCCCTCGAAACCACACGGACACGTCAGCGTATCCTCGTGGCGAACCGTCGCTTCGTGGTCGCCACACTCGGGACACGTATGACTCGTCCATGCTTCCGACTCGGCTTCGAGGCTGATGCCGTACTCCTCACAGACACATGCGAGACGGTGGATGAACTTCTTGAACGCCCAGAAGTTGTGCGTTTTCTCGTTCACCTTGACCGACCAGTGCGTTTCCAGCACGTCGGTCAGGTCGCCTACGTACACAGTCGCCACGCCCTCGTCGTACAGCCGTTCAACGAGGTCGCGCACCAGCGCGTTCTGTGCGTGGTCACGGCGACGGGTTCGCTGTCGGTACAGCCGTCGAATCCGTTTCGAGGAGTAGCGTCCCTCTCGGAGTTTTGACTGGAGGCGGGCGATTTCGTCGGTCGTCTCGCGGAACCGCTCGAACAACTTTCGCCCGTCGTAGAGGTACTGGTTCCCAGTGGTCGTGGAACAGGCGACGAGATTGTTTGCGCCAACGTCGAGGGCGGCTTCTTCGGAAGCCAGTGGTGAATCCAGTCGAGAATCAGGGACGGTGACTGGTTGGAAAGCCCTGAACGTGTCGCTCACCTCGTCGTACTCAAGTTCCAGACGTCCCTGTTTGCCATCCCATTTCGGGTTGCCTCGGACTTCGAGGCGGAGTCGTTCGTGGTAGCCGAGTCCGTATTCCTCTTTCAGTTCTTGCCCGACAGGGATTTCGAGACGCGACCGCTTGCCCCACTGAATCGTGTACTGGTTGCACCGAATGTAGGTGCGGAGTTCTCGTCCGTCCTCCTCGTTGCCCCAGTATGACGGTGGGTTGGCGTACTCGCCTTTACCCTTGAGGGCGAAGAACGACCGCCACGCTTCGCTGTTCTTGCGCGTGACCTGTTGAACGGTCGCGCTCCCGACGGCGCCGTTGTAGCGTCCTCGGTACTCGGAGGTGTCCCATACGTCGCCGTCATCGAAGTAGTTCTGACGACGTTCGTAGGTGAGTTCGTTCCACAGGGAGGCGGAGGCGTCGAGTAGCCGTAGGAGGCATTCTTTGTCGTTCTCGGACTGTGGGACGACCTCGAAGGTGTTGACGCGCTTCATGCGTCGTCGCCTTCCTGTTCAGCGATGTACTGTTCGACAGCGCCCTTCGAGGCACTTCCCGCTGTTCCGACGTAGTACGAACGAGTCCACTTCACGCGGTCATCGTAGCGTTGGTTGTATTTCCGCGCCGAGATGCCCTTGACCCAGTTGACGATGAGAGACGGGGCGTTCTTCGGTGGACTCCCGATGAACAGGTGTACGTGGTCGGGCATGACATCGGACTCGGCCAGTTCGAGGTCTTTGTCCTCGCAGATTTCCGCGAAGATGGTTTCGAGACGTTCCTTCGTCTTCCCCGTCAGGTGCGAACGCCGATACTGAGCGGAACCCTGTTCCGCGAGGTCAGCGGGACCTTCGGTCCCGCCAGATTTCGGCACGAACACTATGTGGTAGTAGAGCTCGTATTTCGCGTGACGGGTACCCTTTACCATCTATGCATACTATCATGGCTGGCTAGCTTATAGATTGCGTTGGAACCCCGTCTATGCCATCGTCGGCGGTTGAACACTGTTGGTCGGCTTCATCCCCGCCCTGAAGGGCGAGGCTTTCGCCTCGAATTTTCCGTAATCGAGAATGACTGCCTCCGGGAGCGATCCATCGTCAACGCCACGGAGAACGGGAAGTGCAGTATCGTGTGCGCTATCTCGGCGGTAAGTAGCTGCAAAGAGGACTGACGTGTCGAGCAAGGCTCGGGGCATTTATTTGGTATCGACGCCCCACGCGTCGTGCTCGGTAGTGACGTCTGTTTGTGTGTCTCCGTCATAGCCGTCGAAGTCACTGAAGGTTCCTGTCCGTTGTTGAATGACGTGCACTCGAATACTACCGTCGTCTTCGATGTGCCAACGGAGCTGGTCGCCGTCGTCGATGCCGAGTTCTCGACGGATTCGAGCAGGAATGTTCGCTTGGTTGCCCGACACCTTGCTCTCGGCGTCGATACGGTCACTACTCATAGTCAGAAGATAGAACTCCTTCGTCAAAAAAGTAGTGTGAAGCCACACTACCTTCTGTCTGGGCTAGTAATTGCGGTAGAATTTCGAATGGTGACTTTTCGAATTTGACGGCTTCGTACTGGGGGCGTTTCCGGACACGATTCGTCGTGTTGAGCCTTGCAAGTGGTGTTGTCATCTTGGTCGTGGAGCACCGAGAAATCGAGTGCCTCGCACTCCTTCGGGGGCACAAAACACAGCTGCTGTATCGAGACGACTACGCAGAATCTACTGGAGAAAGACAGCCAGCACTCACCTTCTGGGGCTACCGATTGAGTGCTTCGACGATATCTTCGACAGTAAACAGACGGAGATTCTCCCGCTCTTCGGCGGCTTCTTCGACTGATGCTTTGAAGCCACTCCGTGAGAACAGCGCATATTCCTCAGTTCGCTCCCTTCCTCCGTCCGGCGTCCACCGTAACTCCTCGACGTGAGCTTCGAGTTTCGATAACGCATCGTAACCGAGTGGCGAACGCTGGAATTTGCATTCCCCTGCAAGGAGGGTGTCTCCAGTTGTGAGACCGACAACATCGACTTCGTGTTCACCGTACCACCATTGGCCTGTATCTGTAATCGTGTATTCTGGATAGAGCGTTCGCAACGCTGAACAGCACAGTTCTTCGAACGAGTGACTCACGAAGTCCGGTAACTCGGGTTCGACGAGTACCTCGTATGCTTCGTCGCCGAACTCGTCGTATCGGTCGCCAGTCCCGTAGACGAAGTGGAACCAGAAGCGGAAGAAGGGATCACGGATGCGGTAGCGACTTCGCTTCGTTCGCTCTTTCCGCTCGGTGACTGGGACGTGCTGGTCGACTAATCGGAGTCGTGATAGCCGCTGGAGATACTTTGAGAGTTGGTTGTAGTCGATACCGGTGGTCCCCGCAATTTCGTTTCGACCTGTATTCCCTCCAGCGATTGCTTCCAGAATCGAGAAGTACCGAGTCGGCTCTGTGAGCTCCATTCGGAGTACGTAATCGGGTTCGTTCCGAAGTGAGCCGTGACGTGAAAGAATCGTTTGCTGAATATTTTCGCCAAGGCTCGCATCGGAGGAGACCTCTTCGAGATAGTAGGGGACGCCACCGAAAACACCCCATGTGAGAACTTGTTGGGCGGCCGTGTAACCCTTGGGGAAGAATTCCATCGCGGCGTCGAACGAGAGTTGCCTAATATCGAGCTTCAGTGACGACCGTCCGTAGAGGGGGCTATTCCCGAGGAGTGCTGCCTCCTCCATCATGCTAATTGACGACCCGACGAGTACGATTGTTGCGGCTGAGTCGTCGAGTTCGTGGTCGAACATTGCTTGGAGGACGGAGGGAAGGCTTTGATCTTGCTCGACGAGGTACGGAAACTCGTCAAGGACGATGACAGCGTCCTGGTCGGCAAGATAGCCAAGAATCGCTTCCCAGTCTTCACGAATGCGTGTGATTCCGGGATACGTTTCCGCCGCGACTTCGATGAACTGTCGGAGTTGGAGGTCGGCCGTCTTCTGTTTCGCTTGATATATGACTGCGTCATCCGCCTCGCGAAGCGAGTGTTTGACGAGTTCGGTCTTCCCGAGTCGACGTCGACCAAAAATCACTGCTAGCTCTGGTTCGTCTGAGTCATAGAGGTCGTGAAGGCGAGAAAGTTCCTCCGTTCGATTGATGAAATCCGGCATGTGACTCTATACGCTCCCACTGATTATAGTACTTCGGATAATCGTACTTTAGAGTACCATACTTCAGAGTATTATTATCTGGTTTCGGGAATCTGAACGCTGTTTCACCGGACGTTGATCACTCGTCTTCTGCGCGAATCTCTCTCGCTCGTCGTTCGAGTCGCCGGAGAATCTGGAGTCGCTGCTGGTGAGTGTTCTCGTAGGCAACACAGGCACGAAGGGTGTCCATGTCCTTGATCGTCGCAATTCCAGGAGCAATGAGTTGAATGTTCGGTGGCTCAAGTCGTTGTTCCGGCGTTAGCCTGTTCGATTCCTCAAGACTCGTAGAGTTGCTCACTTCTTGTCGCCTCCACTCCTGTTGGAGGCGACGGAAAATAACCAGAAGCAACTCAACTATTCTGGGAAATCTCGTCGGCCACTTCGATAGCACTCCCAGCACGGGAAGCCACCAGAAAGGTCCGCGCAGTCACAGGCGTCGTCTTCTGCGTCTGCCGGTTCCTCTGAATTCTTCTCGCTATCGTGGGACTGGCTCGAAGTTCGAGAGCGCACGCCGCCGTCCGCAAGTACTTGCTGGTGTCGGACTGCATCGAGGATCGGTTGACGAATTGCGACGGCGACACGGTGTTTGCACGCGCCACTGTACTTCATGTCCGCCGGGCAGGTGCATGCCGTGGGGAGGTCATCTTCGATTCGAATAGTGTATTCGTGATTCTCCGGGTCAGCGTGACTCCCGTTCCGAACACGGACACTGCCGTTTCGGAGTTCGAACTCGAAGGCTTCGTATTGAGCGCGTTTTCGAACACGATTCGTCGTTTGGAGTCGGTCAAGAGGTGTTGTCATTGTTGTCGTGAGGCACTGAGAAATCGAGTGCCCCGCACCCCTTCGGGGCACAAAACACAACTGCTGTATCGAAACGACTACGCAGAATCTGCTGGAGAGAGACGGTTCGTACTCACTACTTCGATTGGGACCTAACTACGCCCAGAACGCTTCGATTCGGTCGTCTAAGTCTTCAAGAATGCTTGAGAGTACATCCCGCCAGTCTCTCGCGTATTCTGCATCGTCACCGGGCGTCGTTGCCTCTGGCGGTGGGTGGAAATGCGAGCGTGCGTTGTGGCTGTTCGGATGGCGGTCCCACCGACACTCCCAGTGGTCACCATCGTTGTACTGCTCGGAGTAGTGAACGTTGAAATCGTCCGTCTCATACCATCGAATCTCGAGATATGCACGGTCGATAGCCGCCGGAAAGTACCCCATGTCGTACTCGGCGACGACGGAACTTGGCGCGTAGTCTGGCTGAAACACGACTTCTGAGAATTGATGGCTTCGTTCGAGGGGCTGTCCAATTTGTTCGAGAATCTCGGTATCTATGCCACCAACATCCTCCGCGACATCCTCATCGTCACCCGACCGATCCTCAGGCATCGACTCTGGCACCACCACTCGATGGATGACCGTTTTGGCGGGCGGTATCTAACAGTTCGGCGCGCTCTTCAAGCGTTTTCCACTCACTCACGGCGTCCCACAGCTCCTCGACCGACGACTCTCCGGTCTCATCCACGAGCGATACCTCGTCCGGATTGTCGGCATCGAATCGCGCTCGATACGCTTCGAGTTCCTCCATCGTCGCTGTGAGTTCTTCGACGATTTCGGTCTCTGAATACTGCTCTCGAATCTGCTCGATTCTGCGCCACTGCAGATACGACTCATTGCGCTCGTATCTTACAGGCCGCCCCGGAATCTCGCGCGTCATCCCCATTGAGGTGAACCATTTGAGGTAGTCTCGAGCGGTCTCGGTATCGCAGTCTGCTTGGTCCGCGATGTCGGCGACCTTGGTTGGAGTGCGGAGTTGCAGGATAACACTGAGGAGTCGTTCTCGTATTGGCCCACCCTTCAGAACTGCTTCGGGTGCGTCCCAGTCGGTGAAGTCTGGTGGTTCCTCGTTCGGATCTCGAACATCGTCGGGAGTGTCAGTCAAGTCCATCGAATCCCTCCGTTTACGTCCTAACCTATGGACTCTATCGGACATATATCTATCGCACACTGAATTATTTCTGCTTCATCGGAGTTCGTCAGTCTGTGCAGTAGTGGCAACGTGCCTCTGGGGTTGTGAGTCAGTCTTTACAGGTTGAATCTGGAATTATGATAGGCTTCGTCAGATTCCACTTTCTGTATCCGCAGTCACTGAGTGCCAAGCACTCAGGGAGCGATGGTGTGTCCCGATCATTGTTCCATCTCAATTCGATGCAAGGAGTTGCCTCTGAGAACGTTGGAAATGTGGGGTGGGTCGCTTCACTTAGACCGTGGTTGTGCAGGAGTGATGCTGGCCGAATTCTATCTTTTATGATAGAAATGCTGGTGTTCTTGTGGGTTCCGTTCGTAGCACCACCTAATGGGTGGGCCGCCATCATCGCGACCGTTGCCTACGTACGCGGAAGAAGTGCTTGCAGCCCTGAAACCAAAGGTAGCGTCGACAGCGAACGGGGTGGCTCAGGAGACCGCAGAAGCGTACCTTGACGAGGAGGGGTTCGAGTCCTCAACTATCAGTGCGGCACTGGACGAACTCCAGAATCGCGGGTATATTTACGAAGTGAACGGCAAAATACGGCTCACTGACGGCGAATCATAGGCTCTCTCAGAAGTAGCTCATTTTCTATCCCTATTACAGTTGGAAACTCGATGTCTGCGTAAGGACGTATTCGCTGTTAACCAACAAACGTAGTAATGGACGACCACTGTTGGTTAATCCGGCAGTGTGGGTGACCCAATCTCCCGAAACTGGGGCGTTCGTGAACGCTTACGCCGTTCCCCTTTTCGCTTCGGGAAACTGGCCTACTCATATCCTCCGTGAGAAAATCAGTAATGCACGTCCGCAGGGACAATCCATGGTGTTTCGAGACGATCTATAACCTCTTCTAAGTGGACCGCATCCCGGATTCCATCTCCAGTTTCAGTGTACAGGTGAACAGCCGGGCCACGGTACGCTCCAAGCGCATAACACGCGTGCCTGACGAGATCAGTATCCCGCATTATCTCTTCGTCATCAAATTCAGAAAGGCCGTCTCTTATCTTCTTGAGGTTGCGTTCGAACTCTCGCTCGGTTGCGGTCCACGCCACTTCTAGGAGTTCTTCGCCTGCTGGTGAGTCGAGACGCGCGGCAGTTGGGAGGTCACCCCAGCGGGCTTTCCCCGCGACCGTCGTCCCTTCCTCGTCGAATGTCACGTAATAGTCGAAGGGTGCGTACCGAGAGCCAACAAGGGTAGCAAACGCGGATTTTCCTGCTGCAAGGGCTTCGTCTTCGGTCGATGCGTCTACGAGCGCATAGATTACGAGATGCATTTTGGTAACCTTGCCGACGCAGTACTCTCACAGTCACAACGCTGTCTCAGTACTCCGACTCGCGCCAGCACCCCTCGCTGGCGCGCAAAAAAACACGCCCCGCACTGAACAGGAAACGTCAGTCCGCGCTCGCAGGGGCGCTATCCGTATCGAGGTCGTCGATGAGTGGGTAGTCGATATGCATCTCGATCTTATCGAATGGAACGACAGGCTGGACAGCACCGTCAGCACCACCTTCTTCGAGGTCAAGTATCCCAAGTACCTCCAATCGCTTCAAATCCGAGTGAACGTCAGAGATGTCTCGCTCGACAAGTCGAGCGGCCGCACGCATACTCGTAGGCTGTTCTTCCGCGATAGTCTTGATTAATTCGAGACGGAGTGGAGTGAGACTCTCCACGAGGTCGTCGTAGGTCCCAAACTGAAGCACCGCCCGGTCTTCCTGTCCAGCTTGAATACCAGTTTCGGCGTCCTGAATGAACTGAAGGGTATCCTCTTGGAGGTCTGTTCGGTCGCCGACAGTGATGTGTAGTGTAGTCATGATTGGTTACTGTGTTATGTTCAGTACGGTCGTGGTGGCGTGCCGCCAAGCGCATCCCAGTATTCGTCAGCGCTCGCCCAGAACTCGGTGACGAGTGCCTCCATGCCGGGAAACTAGACGTCCGTGTCGCCTGCGGCAGTATGGAGTTCGTGGCCTTTGGTTGCTTCGTGAGCGTTGTCGTACCGGATGAGCGTCAGGTCTTCGAGTGTTCCCAGATGAAGCGTATACTTCCAACCGGACGGGTACGGATCTCGGTCTGTCGTTCGTCGTATCACGACGTTCTCCACGAGTCCAGCTTCAACATGGGTATACTGGTGTGTGAGTTCGTGGCCCATCCGTCACCTGTTGGGAAGTCGCCCAACACCAAAAGTATTTCTGGGACGTTCCTGCGATAGTACGTTTTCGGTAGTCTCTATCATTTCTAGCTCCGGGTCTTTCTGAATTCGTTTGAAACGAGGCACCGACCTCGTTTCTACGAGTATTTCCGAAACGCAACAGTGCGCCAGCACTGCTCGCTGGCGCGCACAAAACAAACTCTCTGATGAAATTCTGACTCGAAGCACGTCAACTGAGGTTGTACTCAACGACGTCCGTTAGTCCGCAGTATGGACACACCGAGTTGGTAGTGTCGAGCGTTGTGCCACATCGACGGCACTCACAAACAGTTGTCTGGCGGCGAGCGCCTGTCTTCATGATTCGACGAAGAACCGAAATCATCTATACCGACCATCTTGGTTGCAATCGCTCTGTCTCTGGGCTTGCGTTCGCGGGATGTATCCGTTCCTCTCGGCTTGAGAAACGTGTGCTTCGAGGAGAGCAATTAGCACGAGTTCGGGGACGCCCGCATCGGCGTACGTCCTAAGCCAGTTCAGTAAGTCTTCGTCAGCGGCTTCAATCTGTCTCTGGATGTCTGTCGTCACTGGTAGTCACTCTCTCAGACGCTATCTGTCCGAGTGCGCCTGCACCCCTTGCAGGCGCAGAAAATATGCTGTGGAGACAAGTGTTATGGGGTGTGGAGTTTCGCCACTCCCGAGTTAGCTCTGCTTGAGAATTTGGCGAATCCTTGATATTCGGTGACATCCTCCTCGCCGTAAACGGCAGGATTCTCTCCTCGCAAAAAGATAAAAGAACTACGAGAGGGTGGGGCGTGGGGCGTTCTCGTATTTGACCATCTTCTCGGACTTGTCGGAAATCGTCTCGTAGATCTGTTGGAGCGTCTCCTCTGCTGCAAGGAGATTATGCGCTTCGAGGAAGTCTCGTCCGTCCTCGGTGAGTCCGTAGAACTTCCAGGGGTACCCCTGACGGCGCTCATCGTCATCGAGGGAGACCTCTTCGACGATACCGGCGTCGATTAACTTCTGAATGTGCTTGTAGACGGTGGCTTCGCTGACGCTCGGATTGAGTTCCTCGAGTTCGTACATCGAGGGGAGTTGCTTGGGATGCTGGAGGATATTGTTGATGAGCGCGAACCGTGTCTGTTGGGTGACGAAGTGAACGAGTTCGCGGGATTCGGTCCCGTCGGTAGTTCCGAGGTCTGTGCTCATACTCTTCACTACGTAGTGGTGAGGCAAGTAGTTCACCCTTGAGTAAATTACCTCGGAGTAAATCGAGCGTGCAATAGTTCAGTACCTTACCTCGTAATTTACTCCACAAGCCATATCGTGTCTCAACGAGACCGGTTTGATATAACTGAAGAGGAGTCGCCTGTTCCTGATGAAGTCCTGAAGAGTGCGAAAACCCAACTCGACGAGGAGGAGATTTCGCTAGCGGACAACGAGGAAATCCTCCATGCACTAAGCGAACTCACACCGGTCTACGAGAACGACCGGTCGTACTTCGTACTCAGGAACTACGATCGCGAACCTATTCGCCGACTGAATCTCGTCGTTGATAGACTGAACCGCCGGACGAACGCCTATGCTTTCAGAATGGTTGATATTCGCGGGGAGTGGGACAACAGCATCCAGAAATTCTGTCTGATTGCGGATATCGTGACGTCTCTGGTAGGTGTCGCTGAGAAGGAACCTAGTGACTTCCTCGTGGAACAAGGCCTACTTGTTGGTACAGTCGAGTACTTCACTAAGAGTCACGTCCTCAAGCGAGAGTACGAGGATGAAAACCATCCATTTGGATGGATGCAGGATGGCGTGTTCGACCTCTTTGACCAAGAAGGCCGACTGCATCGCTGGCGAACTGAAGAGGAACTCATCGATGCGACTGCTGAACTCCCGTAACTCGGTTGCAACGAGAAATGTGGTTGTGAATCTAACTACTGTGGTTCCAAGAGGTTTCCTTCCGGGGGTTTCGAGCAGACCACTGCGCAGTTTTAGCTTGCCGTCATCCTCTCCTTCATATTGTTTTCAGAAGGACTGGTAGTAGGTTCTCGCTTTTTCGTGGTTGCGCTATTCGAGGTGTCTAATACTGATCTTGTACTTTGTCCATTTTACATTGTACACATAGGTCATCGGAGAAACAGGCCCTATCATCGTATGGACAGTCATGGGCTTCTACGTTCACTGATTGTCGTCGTTTTTCTTTCTTCCATTCGACTTCCCAGTCGCGTATATCCATCTCACTGGAAGTAAACACGACTTGACCATCCCGATCAACGATTTTCGTAACGGTGGCTGAGTCCTTCTTTTCTGTTACCGTCTCAATCGCTTCCACATAGGATGAACATCTAATCTTCTCGCTTTCTTCTTTGTCCTTGAGGACTTTTACTATGATCGTACCATCAGATTCTTCTGAAGGCTGGAGTCCATATGTCATACGAACACTGGAGACTCTGCGACCTATAAAACCCGGTTCTGATAGAGTTGAGACTGTTTGGACGATGCCCAGAATGGTGACGTTCTCGACGCCCGCCACTCACACCCACGCAAGCCCCGAATTATGTTTAGCGAGATATTTCGGGTTCAGGCTCTCCCCGAGAACTGAGACTCGCTCGCCTGCTCTGTCGATAATCGTTCGCTGTAACAAGTCACTCTGCGTTTCGAATGACGGATTGACTCGCACTCGATAGTTTTCGTCAAGCGTGAATAGTTCTCGGTCAAACGCTGCGTGATACATAGTGCGAGCGCATACCCGCGTCTTCAGGCGCGGGTCAAGCGGACAATAGCGTACATTTCCACCGATGATGGTACGGCTGGATTTCCCACCGTGTACGATAATTTTAACATACCTCAGGGGAATAGTGTGTAGTACGGATGAAGACCACACGGCACGCAACGTACGACCTTAATTACCACATAGTGTGGATACCGAAGTACCGCCAGTCGGTACTCGTCGGTGACGTTGCAACCCGTGTGCGGGACATTATCCACGAGATAGCCGACGAGAAGGACTTGGAGATTATCGACCTCACCGTCCAACCCAACCACATCCACCTGTTCGTCAGTAGTCCACCCAAACACGCTCCGTCACTTCTCGCCAACTGGTTCAAAGGCATCAGTTCGCGGAAATACAATCACCGCTACGCCGACCACGACGGCGAGAAAATCAAGTGGGCGCGGGGCTACTACGCAGGGACAGCAGGACACGTTTCGAGTGAAACTGTCGAGAAGTACATCCAGCGTCACGAGGCGGATGAACAGTGACAGAACTCACCGAGACGCTGGAACTGAAGCTTGTGGAACCGAACGCCCACAAGCATCGGAAACTCTGTGAGACGAAGCAAGCGTACCAAGCCGCTCTTGAAGCCGCGTTCAACGCCAACTGTACCTCACAGTCGGCGGCCAACGACGTGGTGGTCAACTACGACTTGAGCGGGTACGCGAAGAACGCGCTCAAAAAGTACGTCCCGCAACTGTGTGGTGGAAGCTACGACGCCAAAGAGCTTCACGACGACCACCCTGTCCGCTTCACGAACGAAGGGCCGAAGCTCGACCACAAGCCACAGAACGCCATCGAGTGGTACGTCAAAATCCCGCATCACGACGACTACAACCTCTGGTTGCCAGCCCAACCGAATCCCGAACAACGGGAGTGGCTGGAAGCGTTGCACGCGGGAGACGCGAAGATGGGCGAATGTCGGTTGTTCGACCGGGACGGTGAGTGGTACTTCCACATCGTCGCCACGCGAAACGTAGAGGAGCGAGAAACCAGTTCGGCGGAGACGCCGATTGGGGTAGACATCGGGGAAGCCTCTTTGATAACGGTGTGTCACCGTGACGAGCGCGGCTCCCCGACTGCACCCAACCTCTGGAACGACGAAGGCAAGCGAGTCCGACAACTCCGTGAGACGTATTTCACGGCGACTCGACGCCTTCAGCAACGCGGAAGCGAACGTATCGCTGAATCCTACGGCGACAAGTTGTGGCGACACATCGACCACATCCTCCATTCGGTCACGTCGGAGGTCGTCGCCTACGCCAACCAATTTGAGAACCCCGTGTTGGTTCTGGAAGACTTGACGCACATCCGTGAGAACATGGACTACGGCGCGTTCATGAACCGACGGCTTCACGGATGGGGGTTCGCCAAGATGCACGCTCAGGTTTGTTACAAGGCGGCTGAGAAGGGGATTCGTGTGGAGACGGTGAATCCCGCGTACACCTCGAAGACGTGCCACTGTTGTGGAGAACAGGGCTACCGTCCGAAGCAGGCGACGTTCAAGTGTTCCAACTCGGCGTGTTGGGTTTCGGAGTACCAAGCAGACGTTAATGCCGCGCTCAATATTGCAGACCGCTACCTCGGCGGAGAGAGCCATTCAAGAGAACACACGAATGGCGATGACTCGGCTGAGGAAGGGGGACGTTTGACCGTCCCACAAGATAGCCAAGCCGATGCTGACACCCAGCAAGAGACGCTTGGAACGTATGCGTCTTGAAACCTTAGGGCCGCGCTCGGCCTGAAATCCCATGGTGGGATTCTCGTGACTTTAGGCGCGGGAGGAGGTCAATTGCAGATGTCCATCTTCCAAACCGCTATCACACTGCCTGTGTGAAATCAAAGCGAGCAGCAGGAGAAAGAATATACTGGCTTCACAAACGAATACTCTCCATCAATCACATGCCATTCTCGTTAGACTGCTGGCATCCTTCGTCGCCCTAACGCAGCCCTTCGTACGTCTCAACCACTCGAATCAGGGGTGAGACAGGCATAACCGTCCTGGCCCCCTCCACTAGAGAGTTACTCATGGATATCTCCGAGATCCTCTCCACAAAGTTCACCGAGTTCGATATTGGGACGCCGCTCTCGAAGGTCGCCGGCGCATTCGAGAATCAAGAACTCGATGCCGTCGTCGTAACGGACGGCGACGAATATCGCGGCGTCGTTAGTCGCCGACAGCTAGCGTCCTCGTCCAACCAGCCGTCTGCGAAGGTCGGCTCACAGGTACAGCACGTCCCGACTGTCGAACGTACCGAGGACGTCCGCGAGGTCGCGCGGCTCATGATCGGCAGCGATGCCAAAACGCTTCCCGTACTGGATGACGACCGTCCCGTCGGAGTGGTGACCGGCGATGCCGTTCTCGAGGCCGTCCGCCCGTTTCTCGACGCGGCGACCGTCGACGACGCCTACACGGCGGAGTTGATCAGTGCGACCCCTGAGACCACGATCGGGAAATCACTCAATATGCTTCGAGAAGCCGGCATCGCTCATCTCCCCGTCGTCGACGGGGACGACCTCGCGGGAATGTTGAGCCTGTACGACGTTATCGAGTTTACCACGCGGGGCGGGAGCAAGAGCCAGGGTGGTTCGCCGGGGAGTTTCGGTGGCCGCGGACGCTCTGGGAGCAGCCACGGTGGATTCGGTGCCCGCGAAGGCGACGCCGACCGCCTGCTCGATCTGCCGGTGCGAAATCTGATGTCCGACACAGTCGCGACGGTCGAACGGAGCGCCCCGCTCGACAAGGTCGTCGAAACGATGTTCGAGCAGGGGATCTCCTCGCTCGTCGTCACAGCCGACGACTTCAGTGAGCCGGTCGGTATCATCACGAAGACGGACGTCATTGAGGCGCTTACTTGGGAACGCGACGACCGGAACGCCGTGCAAGTGTTCGGACTCGACTTGCTAGAAGGGATCGACTACGACGAGGTCTCCGCGCTGATAGAGAACATGACCTCGAAGTACGGTGAGATGAGCGTCATCAAGGCCAGTATCGAACTACAGGAGCATAAAGAACAGAGTCGGGGCGTACCACTCGTGCTGGCGCGGATTCGACTAGTCACCGACCGTGGCTACTTCACGGCCGATGGGGAGGGGTACGGTGCCTCCCACGCGCTTCGTCTTGCCGCGAACGCGGTCGAACGCCAACTCCTCAAGGGGAAGACCTACGGCCAGTCGAAGAAGCATCCCGACAGTGACGAGCAGGAACAGCTCTACGGCTGGTGGCTCGGGGGAAAATAGTGCCAAAGGGGTGAACACGCTGATACGCATACACATCGTATGAGTAGAGTATGCCGACGCACCGCCATGGAACGCAGTCGTTCATCGACTTCATGCAGACGTACCTCCAAGATCATCCAAAACGCTGCAAGGAGTGTGGAAATGTCGCCCGTGCCCGGTCAGAGTGGCGCATACAAAAGCGTGATGAGGACGGCCTTCACTTCGTGCATACTTGTCCGGAGTGTGGGACAGAGAACGACGTGTTTCTCAACCTTGCCCCGGAACACGAACGATCTCGGGGGTAGGGAGGGCTATGTGCAGCGTTTCCCTTACTATTGGTTCAAACCCCCCGGATTCCGCTCCGTCACGTCGATCTCTGGGATTCGTGCGACGCGAGACGAGGTAACCGTATGCAAGAACTCACGATCGATGTCCAACAGCAGATCGCTGCCTCGGAGACACCAGGTGCGGAGTTCCAGGCACTACCGTGGACACGACAACGAGTCCTATTCTTCCAGCTCCCAGAGTCGATCCAGCGAGACGTACTCGACGACATGGATCGCCAAGAAGTACGGCGATTCGTCCGCCGTCTCGATCCCGACGATGCGGCCGACGCGATCGGATTGCTCGACGGGGACACTCAAGAGGCAGTGCTCGGTCAGCTCGATACCGACCGACGAGAGCGGATCGAGTTCCTCCTGAAGTTCAGTCCGGACAGCGCCGCCGGTATGATGGATCTCGGCTACGTCACCGTCGACAAGGACCAGGGATTCGAAGAGGTGGCACGGCTCGTCCGCCGCCACGAGGCCCGAACAGGGCGCTTCCCGACCGTCTTGGTCACCGATGGCGACGAGGTGTTGGGGGAGTTACCCGGTCATACCCTGGCCCTAGCTGGCCACGGACCGACGGTCATCACCGAGTATCTTCGCCCCGCTCCCACGGTTCGATACGAACAACCCGACTCGGAGGTCATAGAAGTGTTCAGGGCCAACCCGCAGAATAAAATCGTCGTCCTCGACGAAGACGACAGCATTCTCGGAGTCATCTACGCGGACGACCTCTTGCAGGCTATCGAGGAAGCGGCCGGTCAGACGCTCTATGAGTTCACTGGTGTCGACGAGCAGGAGAGCGTTCTCGATGGCGCCCTCGAGAAGGTTCGCCGACGGTACAAGTGGCTCATCATCAACCTCGGGACCGCCTTTCTCGCTGCGGCGACTGTCGGGTTATTCGAAGACACAATCGCGGCGTTGACGCTGCTGGCGATCTACATGCCGGTCGTCGCCGGGATGGGTGGGAATGCCGGCACGCAGTCGATGGCCGTGACGGTCCGTGGAATCGCGCTAGAGCAGATCTCGCTTCGAACAGGGAGACGCGCCATCGGTAACGAGGTGCTTGCTGGGGGTGCAAACGGCGTCATCACCGGTAGTATCGTGACCGCCATCGCCACCCTGTTCAACCAGAGTCCCTTGTTAGGGGTGGTCATCGGCATCGCGATGGTCTTGAATCTCGTCATCGCCGGATTCTTCGGCGCGCTCGTTCCGCTCGTACTGGATCGACTCGGGTACGATCCGGCAACGTCGGCGACTATCTTCATTACGACCGCGACTGACGTCCTCGGATTCTTCATATTCCTCGGACTGGCGCAGGTCGTACTCCTCTGAATGGACTGTTAGAGATACTAGTCCGTGCCGGTGGTCTAGCACATCGCGAGTCGATTCGTTATCGATGTATCAGTCCCAGTATTCGACTTCGAACATCATCGGCGGAGTCGTACGTTTGATCGTTGGTTGGAGCAAGCACTTCTTCGAGGGACTCCGTTCCGCCCTGTGTCTCGATTTCGTAGTCGCCATAGGCCTCGACCAGCTCGTTTGTCGAGGTTGGGTAGCTGTGGGCGTCGAGTACATCATCGAGGTCACCAAGCCTTCCGCCAAGGTCACCGCTCATCGCCCGGTCTTCACGGGCGCGGTCACGCACCTCTTCTACCTCTCGCTCCGGCTGTTGTCGCTGTTCGTCGTCTGTGTTATCGTCTCGACTCCGCTTGTCGTCTGGCATCCTTTCCAATACGCGCGCGATTCGCATAACTGTGTGGACGCTCGTCGGTGAGAACACCACGGGTACATCTCGGAGGGGTAGCAGGTCGTCGAGCGTACTCAATGGCCTTCGCCAATGGAGATGCACGATCTCTACGAAACGCGGCTGATGATGCCAGTCGATGAAATAGGGAGCACAATCAGAGTGCTCGAGCAATCTGAGAACGAGTAAGCCACGAGTGCCATTCGAGCAGTCGATTCCCCGCAATCAACTCGTGGAAAGACGAGGCCGCCTGTAAACCAACTACCTATCAATGCGGGGCCGAATCTGAGCCGGGGCCTAACTCTGCGTTTGACGGGTGAACTCGTGGAGTTGCTCTTCGATGAGTGTCGCGACGCGCTCGCTGTATTGCCAGAGTGCTGCGTTGAGTCGCTCTTCGGTCTCGTCGTCGAGGTCGTCTGCTCCACGAAGAACGGAGTCTTTGGTGATCTGTGGGTGGTACACACAGACGACGCCGAGTGAGGTATCCGAACTCGAGGTCCCCGCCGTGTGAATCCCGTACTGATCGGTTCCCCAGACACCATCGCCGCCCTCTCGCTCCAGTTCGGAGTCGAGCGCATCGAGCAATTGCACCTCTTCAGGGGACAGTAGGGAATCGTCACCTTCGAACAATTCAGCGTACGCCTCCATCCGGGAACTTTTCGTCCACTGGTCCAACTGGGAACGCGCCCGAAGAACGAGCTGTCGTTCGTCTGGAAACTCGGCCATGGTCCTAGAAGGGGTGCAAGGCGAATGAGTGTTTGTACGACGTAGATAGATAGATAGATAGTGGAGGTGTCGGTAGCGGCGGTGTACTCAACACCGGCTTTGTTACTCACATTTGCGTCTGGTCCGTGTATGTACCAGACTACTCGGGAGAAGTGAATTCCTGTCTTCGGCGAGGGGACGCTTTCGACCGTGAACCCACAGAGAGGTGTTTGTGGCTACACGACTACCAGTTTCGTGTTCAGATGGCGCTGCAAGAACACCTCGAGATCTGTGTCAATGTCGAGGCGGTCGGAGAGTATCTGACGCCACCGTGCTCTGGTGTCCTTTCCGATGACGACGTAGTCTACATCTTGCTGAATGGCCTCGTAAAGGATGGCCTCTTCGAGCAAGAACGCATTTCGGACGTGATAGCTCGCGTTCGGGAGTGAGTCGAACTCCTGCTTGACTGCGCGAACAAGGTCATCTCGCTCAACGTGTACACCTTTGTGGAGGAGATTCACATAGAGGATATACAGGTGAGCGTTTTCATATTCATCAGCGAGTTCAATCGCTCGTTTCAGGGTTCGGACGCTCCCCTCTTGAAGTGGATATCGAATAGGGACCAAGAATCCAGTCTCGTGCATACTGTTTGAACGTCACTTGGTGCTGCCCAGTACTTACTCTTCGGCGAGGGGGAAGAATGACAACAGTTCACCTAATATCGACGTGATAAGGACAATCGCCTGTTCTTCTTCGGTGAATGAGACATTCTACCAAACCCGGATGCGGATAGTGTTCTGGTGATTTCAATTACGGGCAGAGCATTCAAACGGATTCTCAACGTAAATCGAGTATACCGGTGAGAGAATTATCATAGAATCCAACAGCGGTCAAGCGGAGTATGCCACGATTCCAGAAACTATCGACATTCTCAGATATGTCGCAGAGAGTTTGAGTCTCTCATTCAACCGGTGGGACGAACCATATGTGACCGGACCGAGTCTCTATTTTATTATCGTCGCTGACATCGATTTCGGTAGATACACCGATCCGCTGGGGGACAATAGGTGGCCCGTCGACCAGTGTCGGTCAGTCGCCATCTCATCCGATGAGTTCATCGACGCAGCCCGCAACGTGGCATTCAGCTGCGATGGGGCAGTCGTTATTGCTGCGGATCGGACGATCCAAGAGCAGATGGTTCGCGTTCGGACTCCAAATGCTGCTGAAGTGGTCGAAGAGCCACCCCTCGCTTATGCCGATTGGATGGGAACCAAACATCTCAGCGCGTTAGAGGTGTCCCTGCGAGAAGAGGTCCTTGCCAGCGTAACGCTGAGCGAAGAGAACGGTCGTGTGACCGTCTTCCGCGATGGAAAACATAACGATTTCGAACGTGAAGAACTTGGGGGACGCTGGCGGACTGCAGACTGAGGTTGCGTATCTCTCCCGGTGAGGGATGTTCTGCGAGCTCAGTTCTCGAATTCGTCATCGTATTGTTCGTAGGTGATGGTCAGTTTCCCCGCCGTCGGCTGTTTCGCTGCGTCTCGAAGCGTCCGGAACGCTTCCAGGAGCTCGTCGGCGTCGTCCGACCCCTCTCTGACGCTCCGTGATTCTTCTCGAATCGTATCGTATGTTCGTTCCAGAATGCGTCGAGCGGCGTACGAATCGGTCTTTGAGTCTATCTCGAAGGACGCTTGGTAACGAGACATACGCAGATGTAGTTCTCCACGGAGTTAACAAATGTCATGGTTCAGCCGGTGGCGTGTCATCGTCGCCATCCGAGATGATTCTCGTCCCCTCGAATTCGCCGGTTTGGACAGCGGTGAGAATGCACTCTGGATCCGTTCCATCGATAACCACTGTGTCGCAGTGTGCACGTTGAATCATCTTCGCGGCAAGAAGGTCGATCGGCACACTGCTCCCGGCAGTACTGTCCATATCGAGGATGAGGGTAATGAGCTGGCTCGCACGTAACTCGTCGAATGGCTCTGCGTCTGGGTGAGTGTGAGGGTCCGCGCTAACTAACGCCCCGAACGAATCGAGCAGATCCATCAGTTGAGAACCTCCCTAAGGCGGAGTGTCCGCACGCCGATATGGCTTGGGTTCTTGAAAAGTAGGCTCTCAGTACCGAGACTCCTCCGCCCACCGACCAAACGACCGCTCACTAGAAACGGTGTCGAACCGCAGGGGTTCCACGGCCTTCACCATCTCTGAGTCAACGGGCGGGTGCTCGCGAGTGACTGTGGATTACAGAGATGTCGTTCAGATTCTCGAGAGCTGTCGTATGCGATAACTGACGAAGACCGACAACGCGGGTACTTGAGGCCTTGCCGACGCTCACCTCTAAAATCAGCAATTCGAATGGGAACGTTGCGTTCGGGTGACGCGGACGCATCACCTGTGCCCGCTACGCTTTCACAGCGCTACCCGACCGGCAATCGGCTTCCGAAAAGCGTACAGGAAAATCTGCCCACGCCATGAGGAGACGACGGCCGTCACAGCCTATGACTCGTCTGTCAGCTCTGCGAGTGCCGCGTCGAAATGTGCCTGGGTGAGGACAATATCCTCAACGGCCGTCGGTTCGTCGCCGGACTGGGAGCGAACGTGTTCGCGAACGGCGGCGGTAGCCGCGCCGCGACACAGCGCGGCCACATCCGCCCCCACGAGACCGTCCATGTCGGCGGCTAGCTGGTCCAGGTCCACGTCGTCTGCCAGCGGCCGCTTGCGGGTGTGAATCGTCAGAATCTCGCGCCGAGTCGCCTCGTCGGGCACCTCGACCGCTATCTTGCGCTCGATGCGGCCCGCTCGCGTTAGCGCATCGTCGATGAGGTCTGGCCGGTTCGTGGCGGCGACCACGACCACGTCTTCGAGCTCCTCTAACCCATCGAGTTCGGTCAACAGTTGCGAGACGACGCGTTCGCCGACCTGATTGTCCCCGCCACCGCTTCCGCGCTTGCTGGCGATGGCATCGATTTCGTCGAAGAATATCACGGTGGGCGCGTTCGAGCGCGCTTTCTCGAATATCTCCCGGACACCTTTCTCACTCTCACCGACATACTTATCGAACAGCTCGGGGCCCTTCACGGAGATAAAGTTCGACTGTGCCTCGTTCGCGACTGCCTTGGCGAGCAGGGTCTTGCCGGTGCCGGGCGGTCCGTGCAGCAGAATCCCCTTCGTCGACTGGAGGTCAACTTGTTTGTAGGCGTCGGGGTAAGCGAGCGGCCATTCGATGGCTTCCTGCAGTCGCTCTTTGGTCTCGGCGAGGCCACCGACATCGTCCCATGTCACGTCGGGCTTCTCAACGAACACCTCTCGGAGCGCGCTCGGGTCAATCTCCCGAAGCGCCGAACGGAAATCCCCTTCAGTGACTTCGAGCGTCTCAAGCGTCTCGGCGCTTATCTCGTCGCCTTCGAGGTCTAAGTCCGGGCGGACGCGCCGGAGTGCGTTCATCGCCGACTCGCGGACCAAGCTTTCGAGGTCCGCGCCGACGAAGCCGTGCGTGTTGTCGGCGTACGTGTTGAGGTCAATGTCCTCGGCGATGGGCATCTCGCGGGTGTGAATCTGGAGAACTTCCTTCCGGCCCTGTGTGTCGGGCGCACCGATCTCGATTTCGCGGTCGAATCGCCCGCCGCGCCGGAGGGCGTTGTCGATGGAGTCGACGCGGTTCGTCGTCCCGATGACAGTCACCTGGCCGCGCTCTTCGAGGCCGTCCATCAGCGAGAGCAGTTGGGCGACGACCCGGCGCTCGACCTCGCCCTGGGTGTCGTCGCGCTTCGGAGCGATGGAGTCGATCTCGTCGATGAAGATAATCGCGGGCTCGTTCTCGGCGGCCTCTTCGAACACTTCACGGAGTCGCTCCTCGCTCTCGCCGTGGTATTTCGACATTATCTCCGGCCCGCTGATAGTCGAGAAGTTGGCGTCTATCTCGTTGGCGACCGCCTTCGCTATCAGCGTCTTCCCAGTCCCCGGAGGGCCGTGAAGCAAGACGCCCTGGGGCGGTTCGATACCGAGCGCCTGGAACAGTTCGGGGTGTGTCATCGGCAACTCTATCATCTCCCGCACCTGGTCGAGCTCGTCGTCCAGCCCACCGACGTCTTCGTACGTGACGCCTGGTAGCTCGGCAGCCGAACTCTCGACGTCGCCCGCCGCGTCGACGGCCTCGGTAGATCGGTCGACGACCTCGACGTCGGTCGACCCCGTGACGACGACTGTTCCCTCGGGGTCGGTACCGACGACGCGTATCGGAATCCGGCGGTTCGAGCGCCCCATCGCCGCGCCGAGTCCGAGCGAGAGCGGGATGGTCTGGCCCGCCTGCACGGCCCGGTTGGCGAGCTTCTCGCGGAGATACGAGGAGAGGTTCCCTCGAATCTGGAGACCCTCGGGGAGCGCAACCGACAGCGTCGCCGCTGGTTCCACGTCGGCGGCCCCGACCGAGACGAGCCGGTCGAGGCGTGCGCCGATAGCCTTCCGCGTCTGCCCGTCGATACCGAGGACCCCGCGCTGTCGCTCGCCGGTCTGTCCCGGTCGGACACGGACGATTGCAGTGCCGCTGTCGCCGTCTATACGGACGAAATCACCGCTTTCGATGCCGAGTTCCGACATCGCCTCGCGGTCTATCGCTGCGATACCCTTGCCTGCACTCTGCCTGTCGAGTGGCTTCACAATCAATTTCATCAGTAGTCACCGTCCAGGCTGCACTCGAAAGAAGTGACGCGGCTGTCCACGTCGTCGAGACAGATACAGAACTGGAACTACCCCAACTACTGCTCCCTGACGGAAATACCTGTGCGTCTGCCTGTCCTATCAGGCGCCGAGCCACCAGCCGTACAGTTGCTCCCGGGCGTCCGGGTTCGGATGCTTCTTCGACTGGCGTAGGTCTTGCCCTTGAGGAGCTGTCGCTCAATAGCGTTGGCCGCCAGACGGAGGGCGTGTGTCGCGCCGTAGCCCTCACCGTCTGCCGTGAAGTAGCCTCAGTCGGTGACGAGACGGATGCGGGCCAGCACCATCGGAACACCCCGTGACTGCTCCTTGTGTTCGTGCAGCTCGACACTCGCCTTGATAACGGTCATGTCGCCGTACTTCGAGGTGACGCTGTCGATACCCATCAAGACATCGTCTCGCGTCAGGCCCTCGAACTTATCGAGGAAAATAGGACGCCTGCGTAGCGAATGATTCGGCTGCACCCAGCGTGAACGCCAGGCGCACCTATCCTCCACCACAGGACTATCCGACTGGAGAGCCTAGGTCATGAAATGGCAGATAATAAGAGCGGGCGAGACAAGCAAGCGCGAGACGCAGAGAGACGCCAACAAGAGCGTGAGGTCGCCACTGAACTGGAGCGGGGAGACGAAACAGAGCCACCGGTCGAGGCGGCGGAACTCGGTGATCTCGAGGCGGAACTCGAAACAATAGATTTCCCGGCGACGGGGGCTGAGATCGTCGCGACGGTCGGTGACAGCGCGATCGAATCGATCGATGGGACCTACACGATCGAGGATCTCGTCCCAGCAACGGAGGCCGAGACGTTCGACTCCCCGGCTGCCGTGCGAGTGCAGGTACAGCGGCCGACAATTGCTGCGGCGATGAAACGAGTCGTCGAAGCCAGTGAGACGCTGGGAAATACGGAGTTCAGTTGGACACAGCGCAAAGCCTACGAGCTGACGTTCCAGGAACTCGAATCGATCGACGCCGATGACGACGACGAAGGGATCACAGCTATCAGCGACTGGATCGTCGACCAAATCCACGAGAAAGAGAAGCTTCCCTCGTCCCGAGCTGTGCGCCGACAGGCGGCGAAGTTCTGTCGGGCGAACGGCTATCAGGTCAGGGTCGACGAGTGGCTCGGCATCTAGAGCGACGGTCACGGGCATCTGTGGAAGCAGTGGCTAGCAAGCGCCACGTGTGATTGTAACCCACACCTATCGAACGGGTGTTCCAGTGGGACCGGTGGTGAATCGGCAGACGTTCGACAGAACCATCTATCGCTCCCTCCCACGAGCAGACAATCTAGAGCCGATGTGGAGATAGTCCAGTCGCTTTCGACGTCCCAGTCACTAGCGATTCGTCGAAACGCTGACCGCAGAAGCCGAGTACGTATCCGTTCCTACAAGTGTCCAGGCGTCCAATATCGAGTATGGTTGATCTGATTTCTCTCGGCGGACTGCTCCTCGCCTTCTTCCTCGTCATCATGAACGGGGTCTTCGTCGCTGCGGAGTTCGCGTTCGTCAAAGTCCGTCCCACGCAGGTGAACGCACTCGTCGAACGCGGGAAACCGGGGGCAGCACTCGTCCAGGAGGTCATCCAGAATCTGGACGACTATCTGGCTGTCAGTCAACTCGGCATCACGCTCTCCTCGCTTGGTCTCGGCTGGATCGGTGAACCGGCCGTCGCAGCACTCATCGACCCCGTCCTCGGCCAGTTTCTTCCGTCGGGAACGGTCCACCTCGTCGCGTTCGTCCTGGGATTCGGCTTCATCACGTTCCTCCACGTGGTGTTCGGCGAACTCGCGCCGAAGACGTTCGCCATCCAGGAGGCCACGCGTGTCGCGCTCCTCGTCGCCCCACTCATGAAATTCTTCTACTACGTGTTCGTGCCCGGTATCATCGTCTTCAACGGCACGGCCAACTACTTCACCCGCCTCGCTGGTGTCTCCCCGGCGTCCGAGAGCGAGGAAACCCACACCGAATCTGAGATTCGGATGATCCTCACCCGCTCGGAGGAGACGGGGCACATTGACCTCGACGAAGTCGAGATGATCGAGAGCGTCTTCGAACTCGGGGATACGGTCGCCCGCGAAGTCATGGTTCCGCGTCCAGACGTGGAAACCGTGCCCGCTTCGATGCCGCTCTCGGAACTCCGGTCGGTTGCCGCCGCCGGGACCTACACGCGCTATCTCGTGCTCGACGAGGACGGCGACCAGCCGCTCGGATTCGTCCACGCTAAGGACATCCTGCGAGCGAGTGAAACCGAGGCTGATCGTGACTCGATCACCGCTCTCGAACTCGCACGAGAGATCCTCGCAGTCCCGGAGACGCGACGGATCGACGAGGTCCTCGCCGACTTTCAGACGCGTGAGGAAGGACAGATGGCCGTCGTAATCGACGAATGGGGTGTCTTCGAGGGTATAGTAACCATCGAGGATATTCTCGAGGAAATCGTCGGTGACATCCAGGACGAATTCGACACACGAGCCCAAGAGCCATCCATCATGAAGCAAGCCGACGGGACGTACGTCGTCGATGGAGGAGTCCCCATTCAGGACGTGAATGACCGGCTCGACACTCGGTTCGAGAGCGACAACGTCGAGACAATCGGTGGATTGGTCTTCAGTCGTCTCGGCAGAGTTCCTGAAGTGGGCGATCAGATCGACGCGAACGGGTACGTTCTTCAGGTCGAGGTTGTCGATGATACTCGAATCGAACGACTCGTGATTCGAGAGGCACAGGAAATACAGGAGACGGACGACGAGTGAACTGCCTCGGGACTCCACCCCAAAGCAGTGCACGAAGTGTTGCTCTAATCAATTCGCTCGTGTACATACCAGTCCTTATCCCGCGTCAACGTCTCTATTTAGTGTGGTCTTCTCTACCGTTTCGTTGGCAGTCCAGGGTCTCGGCTTCCCGTCAGTAACGGCCGAGATGCTCGTCGTCTTCGCCCTCATTCTGCTCGCGCTCGTGTTGTTCGCCACGGAGTGGTTTCCAATCGATGTCACCGCCATCTTGGTGATGGTGCTGTTGATGGTACTCGAACCGTGGACACAGATCTCTCCGCGGGAGGGAATCTCGGGATTTGCGAATCCGGCCACGATCACCGTTCTGGCGATGCTCATCCTGAGTACCGGAATCAACCGGACCGGCATCGTCCAGCTGCTCGGCCGGAAGATGGCCGCGTTCGCGGGGGCCAACCGTCCCAAGCAACTCGCGGCGACGATTGGCATCACCGGCCCCATCTCGGGCCTCGTCAACAACACGCCGGTCGTCGCGATTCTGGTCCCGGTGATTAACGACCTCGCACACAACGGGAAGACCTCACCGTCGAAATTACTGATGCCGCTGTCGTTCGCCTCAATGCTCGGCGGCACGTTGACACTCATCGGGACGTCGACGAACATCCTCGCGAGCGATATCGCAGCCCAACTCGGGGCGGAGTCTCCCGAACTTGGTCTGCACGCGTTCGGGATGTTCGAGTTCACCAAACTCGGTCTCATCGTGTTCGCGGTCGGCTCCCTCTATCTGATGACGGTTGGCGTTCGACTGCTCCCCGAACGGATTCCCGCCGACGAAGACCTCGTCGAAGAGTACGCCCTCCAAGAGTACCTCGCAGACGTCGTCGTGCCAGCGAACTCGTCGTTGATCGGGCAGACGGTCGAGGAGGCACTGGGAGACAACGAACTCGACATCGACGTGTTACAGCTGATCCGATACGGTGAGCGCTTTTCAGAACCGCTCGCTCGTAAGGAGATCCGCGAGAGCGACACGCTCCGACTCAGGACGAACCGGGGGACGCTCGAACGGATCATGGATGCGGAAGGACTCACTTTGGCAGGTGGCCCCCGGACTGAAACGGACCTACATCCGGAGGACGAAGAACCCGTCCTCGTTGAGGTCGTCATTCCGTCCGGTTCGTTCCTCGTCGGCGAAACCCTGGCGAGTTCGACCTTCAGACAGCGCTACGACGCGAACGTCCTCGCCTTCAGAACCCGCGGCGACGTCGTCCGAGACCGGTTCGAAGACATCCGTATCCGGGTCGGAGACACGCTCCTCGTGCAGGCACCGCCCGATAGCCTCACTCGACTCGTCGAGAACGAGGACTTTATCGTCGCCCACGAGTTCGACGAGGTGACCTATCGGAGCGACAAGATTCCGTTCGCGGTCGGCATCATTGCTGGTGTGGTCGCCTTGCCAGCACTAAACATTCTCCCGATCGTCGTCTCTGCGTTAGCAGGGGTCGTGGCGATGGTCTTCACCGGCGTCCTGAAACCGACCGAACTCTACTCGTCGGTCGAGTGGAACGTGATCTTCCTGCTCGCAGGCGTCATCCCACTCGGCATCGCCCTGCAGCAAACCGGGGCTGCGGCACTGCTCGGCGATGCCGTCGCTTCGACAGCGGTATTCCTGCCACCGATCGGGGTCCTCTGGGTGTTCTACCTCGCGACCGGGTTGTTGACGAGCGTCATCAGTAACAACGCGAGCGTCGTGTTGATGATTCCTGTCGCGGCCAGCGCAGCCCAGTCGATCGGTGCGAACGCATTCGCGTTCGTCCTCGCCGTGACGTTTGCCGCCTCGACGGCATTTATGACGCCGGTCGGCTACCAGACGAATCTCTTCGTCTACGGGCCTGGTGGCTACACGTTCTCGGACTTCATCCGCGTTGGTGCGCCGTTACAGTTGCTCCTGTCGGTGGTCACTGTCGTCGGGATCGCGTTCTTCTGGGGAGTGTGAAATGCACAGATTCTGATTCCAGAGCGTTCTCTTCACCGTGTGTCTACTCGTCTGTTATGACGTGCGGGTCGTTCATCTGCACCGTATAGACACGCTCTCTCGGGATGTACGTGTACTCGTCGTCGCCGTGATGAATCTGCCAGTGGTCTTCTCGATAGTTCAGTTGCTCGTCGTCGACATCCTCCGAGACAGTGTCATCAACTCCTCGGTAGACAATTGTTGTCATGACCCATTGTAGGTCGCCTAGGTGCATAACGTGGGGGGCCACCTTCGCTGGAGAAGGTAGTGAACGGGAGCGTTCTGTACGACGACTGAGAGAGCGTCCCTCCCGTCATACCCTGGCCAAGAGCGCGTGTCACGGGTCTTCTAGCACAGATTTACCGTGACAATCAAACGGTTGGCTGTGTACCTAACGCAGGCACATCATCGCTCCTGGTGCCCTGACCCACCGTACGAACGTTGATTGACCTGGCGGTCCTTCTAGAACCATGGCCGAATTTCCAGACGAGCGCCAGCTCGTACTCCGTGCGCGGTCCCAGTTGGACCAGTGGACGAGAAATGCCCGAATGGAGGCGTACACTGAACTGTTCGAGGGTGACGACTCCATCCTCTCGTCCGAAGAGATGCAACTGCTCGACGCGCTCGACTCTGAACTGGAGCGAGAGGGCGGCGATGGTGTCTGGGGAACCGATCAGTACGGGATTCACACAGCGGGAACCTCGAGTTCGGATACCTCACTCGGCGTCGTCTGTGTGTACCACCCACAGATCACCAAAGACTCCGTTCTTCGTGGAGCAGACGACCTCGACGACGAGACCGAAGAGCGACTCAACGCTGCACTCTGGCGATATAGTGAACGGGTTGCGGCGCTCGTCGAAGAAGCACTCGACGAGTTCATCCGTCAGGCCCAGGGGTAAGCCCTGGTCAGATCCACTTTCGGATGATCGCCCAGACTCGCTTTGACGGCATTGTTGAAACCCTCGCTGAGAAACACAACGAGTGAGTAGCGGAGGTTGATAGACTCACTCCCGAAGTTACGCCTCCTTCGATCAAGTGCGTCGTGCATACTATCGAGCGGGCGCTCGTCGTCGTTGAGCCCACTAGCGAACCGATGTGATGCCGACAATTACGGGATGGTGAAGAGGTGGTAGCTTTACTGGAACTACTCTACATCAACTCGAATGCCATGCTAAATACTCACAAACCTTTTGTCTCTCGGGAACCAAGCCACCGTACGGAACCCAGCACACACTGTGCGTTTAGCTCCAACGGTGGGCCTGCTTGAAACGGGAGTACCCGTTCGCAGTCATCCATTTCTCTTCGCGCATCGCCTGCGCGGAACGCATCACTAAGTGACGCATTTCGCAACAAGAGCTATCAGCAAATGTCAGCAAAAACAATCGAGGAGAATGAAGGCTCACTGAGTGAACTGTTCGAGATACTCAGCCACAAGTACCGCCGCCGCATTCTCGTGGCCGTTGCACAACACAATCCGCAGGACGAGGACGACATCACCTCGGAGTCGATTGCTGATGAGCACGAGGAGGATGGTGACGCGCGTGACCTGCTACACCTGCAACTCTATCACGCCCATCTCCCAAAACTGGCCGACGCAGGATTCATCAATTGGGATCGGGATACCAGTACTATCACCCGCGGCGCTCGGTTCAAGAAGATCGCGCCGCTCCTCAGATTGATGCGCGACCATCAGGACGAGTTGCCGGACGACTGGCCGTAATCCTCTACAGTTGGTTTAGTGAGCGTCGTCTTCAAGAGGAAGGGCGAAGTATCTCGGCAAAACGGGCTGAGATGTCATCACCAGAGGGTTTCAACAAGGCCGCAGAATTCTATTCTGGTAGTTCGTTGGTGTGCATGGCCATGTTGACACGTTTGTCTACTCTGTTTGCGCCCTTCCGAGCTCTTTTTCGTCGTGTGCGGTCTCCACGGAGTACCAGAGTGCCATCGTCTCAGGGGGAGTTCATGTGCCGATTCCCATTTGCATAGGTGCTAGACCACCGATACGAACTAATATCAGGTACTGTCTAGTTTTCCTCCTCAACCGGCGTTCGTTCATCGAGAGCTTGATGCGGTCTTTGAACGTTATAATAATGCACGAACGACGCAAGCCACTGGCGAACGCTCGGCCGACTGCCGACCCATGACGAATGAAAGCGGTCGAGTCGCATCTTGAGGGTGTGAAACCACTTTTCGATGTGGTTTCGGTCGGCGTAGTTGAGATGACCGCTCAATCCTAATCGAGAGAGGGCAGTCAAATAGCCATAGCCATCAACGAGAAACTCAGCGTGTGAACAATCGTGTTTCTCGGTGAGATTGTGCAGGAACGCAGCAGCCGGATCAGTGCCACGCCGTCCAAACACCGCGATGTCTAACAGGAGTTTTGTGTCACAGTCGATTGCAGCATATACCCACAACCACTCCCCGTTCAGTCGGACAGCGGTCTCATCGACCGCGACCCGCGACGGCGTAGCCGTCGGCGGGTCCGAGACGCTGTCAGCTAGCCGATGTACCCACTGCCAAACCGCTCCATGCGACCATTCCACGCCGAACAAGCCGAGAATTGCTGCTGTTTCTCGAAGTGAAAGACCGGCAGCGTGGAGCCGGACGGCGAACGCCCTGACGGGCGTCGCCGTCCGCTCGCGCTGGCAACATTCAAGAGTAGTGGTGTCTAAGCTCTTTTTGAGCAGGTTTGCGGCTTGCATGGACACAACCGCTACAACCTGCTCACTTCTCAAACCGCGCTATCTAGACAGTGCCGAAGATAAGATCAATTCCTGTCTCAACACCTGTTCCACAGTACACACCTCCAACGCTCGACTGAGCAGCAACCGGGACCGAGAGTGTGGGGGTTTGGAAAGAGACGATGCAACTGCTTTAACGGTGATATAGTGCGTGCCATGCTTTGAATTCACTTTCTCCTGCGGTCATACAGCATGATTATGCAGGACAGTCCAGATTTTAATAGTGGATACTTAAATCGATGCAATATTTGTCCTGCAATCACCTGTATTACTAAATTAACACCTAATCTGTTCTTGCAAAAGGAGATGTTCATGGGTTATAAAGATACATCCGAGAGATCAGGTACAAGAGGCGGCCACGATTTCCCGGCATGACCGAGATAGATAACGCGATTCTTATATTTCTCACAGCCCCTGGCGAGCTCAGTGAAGTCAAATCGCAGTGTCACCTCGGTTTATTTGGCATCAACTCGTGTTCGATACTCCTCCAACTCCGGAGTTGCTTCCGGGTAGTGGTGTAAGAAGCCCCAACCGAGCTAACCAACAGAATTGGGACTTGGTATCAAAGCGTTGGTTAGCAGGTATAGTTACATCACTTGGCTGATGTGGATGTAGTATAATGCCCTGAGGTCCGTTTGAGAGCTAACGACCCCCGATAACGTCAGTCGCGTTGGTCACCACTCCCGAATAATTACTGGGTTGTAAAACCGACAATTGCTTCAGTTGGGAGAGGCTGCAGGTAGGTGTATGACCGTATTCGGGATGTTCCGCGTCACGCCAATTACGGAAGACGACATTACGGAAGAGGTTGTAACGGCCATCAAGACGATTGAAGAGTACGACGTCGATTATCGAACGAATTCGATGGCGACTGTCGTCGAGGCTGATACTGTCGATGAACTGCTCGCAGCGATTGGCGCTGCACACGAGGCCGTTCCCGGAGACCGAGTCAGCACGCTCGTTCAGATCGACGACTTACGGACGAAAGAGATGAAAGCCTGTGAGAAGATGGACGCCGTCGAAGACGAACTCGGTCGGGAGGCACGTGGGACTCGCGACTAACGCACTCTAGTGGTTCACAACGAATCGCGCCCACTCGTCTTGCCAGGTGTCGAGATTCTCGTCTAACTCGTCGTAGGTGTACCGCAGCGGCTCTGATGGCTTTTTTGCGTACTCGTCAAAGACGGTTGGAACGTCGGCATGGTCGGTAATCGGGAACGAGACGTTGAGCTCTGCAAGCTTACCCTGTGCAGTCGGCGTCAACATGAAGTCCATGAACGCGGTGGCTAACGCCGACTGTTCACTCGTCGCGAATTTCCCCATACCACTTATGAACGTGTATCCGTGCCCGCCAGGGAGCGCGACTTGGTGTTTTGTGAGGTCTTGCCCGGCGCGTTTTGCATATACTTGGTCGTTCGAGAACGAGGTGATGATGTTCGTCTCACCTGACGTGAAGGCCGTATACACTTCTCCCCACGATTCGAGGATTTGAACATCGTTCTCGAGGAGGTCCCGCCAGTAGTCGCGGTAGCCGTCTTCACCCATTTCCTTGATGGTCCACAGTAAGAAATACAGGCCCGTGTTGTCGGTTTGGGCGTTTTGTACGGTGAGCGCCCCCTGGTACTCGGGTTCAGTTAGTGCTTCCAGCGTCTTGGGAGCGTCTATCTCGTAGCCGTTGTAGACGAAGCTTTGATACCCCGTGAATGCGGGGAGGACGCGGTCGTCAGGCGTAAACTCGTACCCCGACTTGATGTGGTCGTAGTTCGATAATCGACTGGTTTCAACGGGATCGAACAGGGGTTTCGATAACTTCTGGTTGATCCGAACGAGATCCGGAACTTTGAGGCCGATGTACACGTCGGCGTCGATTTCGGCGTTCTGTTGGCGTCGTTGGACGTAGTGGTTGAATGCGTTCTTTGGTGCTGTCCACTTGAGGGTGACGTCTGGATACTGCTTCTCGAATGCGTTTTTTATCCAGGGACTTGGACTGCTTGAGGGGGCGTCGACGAAATTCTCGTACGTTGCAACCGTCAGCGTTCCCTCAAGAGACTCCTTAGCTCCGGTTGTCGTGGATGCACCGTCAGATTGACTGGAGCTGACACATCCCGAGACTATGCTGCCTGATACACTACCTGCTACTGTAAGGAATCGACGCCGGTCCATGTATGAGTGGTACCACCAAGTAGTGAGATAAACATCTTGTCTTCTTCCGTGAACATGGAATACCGAACACCAGTTCCTCTCTATTGGAACTTCGTTCACCGTTGGTGTCAGTTGACCGGAGAACGGACCATGACATAGCCGTCCGGACCGATCACGTCGGAGAACCAAGTATTCAATTTAGCACAATAGTCATACTACTGGTAAAATATGCTAGCTATATTGTGTTTGGTATATATCGGGTAGAACCCCGCCGTGGATAACGAAGATTCACGAAACACGTATACATAGAACCACAGCGTGTTCTCGGGGGTTATATCGGTTCGTGGACTATTATGTCTCCACTGTTGGAGACAGTGACTGGCCAGCGATCATACGTGAATTGAACTTCGATATCTGTCTCTCCAGCAGACGAAAGAAGAGCCTCGAGTTCGTCGGGGTTAATCACAGAGTAGAGCGGTTCCATGGTCTCGGGCGAGGATCCGGCTGCAACGGCAATCGTCCTAACCACAGTCAGGGAGATAGGTTCGTCGCTCTCCCAATCGTGGCGGGTATGATACGATTTGGTCTGCGGGTCGTATCCAACTTTATCCGCTACCCAGGGATCGGAACCGACGGTATTCGCGTCGTTATGAATTGGCTGGTTTTTTCGCATCAATAGAGGAGAAGGGAGGACGAGAGGTAAGTTCGGTCTCTTACTAGTCAGTCTCAGTCGTGCCGTCAATGTGCATTTCTTCTTCTTCGTCATTGAACCCTTCCATAAGGATCTGAAAGACAAGATACTCCCCTGCACGAAGGTGCTGATGGAACGTCTGGCGGGAAACACCCATGCGGTCCGCTAATTCGTCTCCGGTACTGGCCCGTTGGCGGTTGAAGTATCCGGCATAGTATGCGATTCGGAGTGCCATCCACTGGCGGTCGGTCAAGCGGTCTTCGACGACGGTTCGAAACAATCGAGGCGTGTAGACGAGACGCTGACCGGTCAGTTCCAAATCCGGATACACGTCTTGAACAGCCTCGATGACTGCATCCACGTCGACAGTGGTTGGGAACTCCCCGCTGATTTGTATCGTCTTCTCGTTGAGAGACACTTCCGCCATCCGGCCATCGAATGCGTCGAATGCGGCAAACAATGAGTCTGAGGTAGCGAGGAGTTCCATTCGAAACGTATCCTCTACGGTACTGAGAAGCCGTGTTTCGAGGACCGTCGGGCGGTCGGTGATTAGATCGACGAACGTGTTCACGTTGATATCGGTTATCGTCCAATACTGGAGTTGGGTTCCGTCGTCACGGAAGACAACCCCGTCAACGCTAATCTGGACGTCAGAGCCTCCAGCTTCGAGAACCGCCTCACCGAGTTGTTCAGAGTGAAACTCTAATTCGAGGACGTGTTCGTCGGTGAGTTCGGGAATTGCTTGACTTTGGTCGTCCGATTGTTTGGGCTTCTCTTCGCCCAGTGGTTGCCACCAGATGCGCACTTGCCCACCGACTTTCTTCGTCTGAAGCTGACCGCTCTCAGTTAACGCGTTCAACTTGGCGTAGGCCGTGCGTCGGGCGCAATCGAGGGCGTCGGCCACTTCACTCGTCGAGAGTGATTCCGTGGGGTCTGCTACCTGCTCGAAGACTTCGAGAACGTCCTCGTCAGTAATACGCCCAGAATCAGCCATACCTAGTCCTTCGTCGGCCCAGGTGATAACGTTGAACCAGTCGCTCGTTCTGGATTCGGGGACGATGGTTGCCTGTTATCACATCTTTGCGCCAGCACTTTCGGCCAGCGCTTGTCTCGAATGGGATAACGTGCCCGTAGTCTGTACCGACGAACACAGTGGAATTGTTTGCAATATGCGGTGGACACAGTTTCTTCTCTGTCTTCGAGCGACTGGCGTTCCGTCTGCTAGAGATATGAGCCGTCGTAGTCGTCGTCTGGTTTGCGCGTGTTACCACAGGTCCCACACCGAACGCGCTCCAGTTCGTCCATCGAGACATCTGCAGACCCACAATGCAAGCAGTAGAAACCGTACCGCTCTGAACGGTCGGGGTCGCTGAACGTGGCTGTGAATAGTCCCTCTGAGCCCTGGAACGGGTCATCACCCAAGTAGAGTTCTTCGCCGTCCTCAGTCGTAATCGTCTCCGGATATTCGTCGTCTAGACTGTCTGCGACCGGTTCAGCACTATCGGTGCTTGTTTCCGAAGCGTGGTCGCCGTGCGTGTAGATGTACTCGATGGTTTCGCGGCCCCCGAGGTCTGTTTGGCGTTCGTCTACTTTCTCGTAGTCGAATCGCTCGAAGAAGGTTCCTGCAGACGTGTTGGCTGCGAGCGAAACCGCCCGGAATTCGTCGATGCCGCGCTCTTCGAGTTCCGCGGTGAGTCGTTCGAATAAGGCTGAGCCGAGACCCGCACCGCGGCGTTCAGGATCGACGTGAAGCCACTGAATCTCTGCAGTGTCGTCGCTGATGGTCGCTTCCGTAACTCCCGCGAGTACGTCGTCCACTTCCCCCACTAGTACGATGGTCTCCTCGTTATCGATCCGATCTTCGAGTGCAGACTCTGAGAACGCTGCGTCGATGATCGTCTCGATGTCTTGCGGGCTGAGGGCGTACGAAGTCGTCATCGAACTCTCGACGAGTTCCTGTATTCGCTCAACGTCCCCTGATTCGCCCTTTCGGATGCTCGGTTGGTCTGGCATCGTTAGTCCTCCCGCCACTTGATGACGTTCTCAGACCCACAGTTCGGACACTCCGTTGGTAGTCCATCGTCTAAGTCACCCATCTCACCACAGTTCTCACACCGCCACATGAGGTAGCCTTCTCCGAACTCTTGGCCTGGTTCGTGCTCTTGTTGGGATTCTTGGTCGATGTCGTTCTCGACGTGGTCGAGGTCTTCGTTGATCGCTACCTCGAATCCTTCGTCGGTGAATCCGGATATTTCGCCGAGTTCGTTGCCATCGTCATCGTAGACGGCACGGCCTTGCTCTATCGAACTCGCCGAATCGGACGTAGTCTGGTCTTCGGTCATGCTCCAAATTAACGGGAGGCGCACGGTTGGGTTTGGCGGCCACTTACCGTGGCACGATTAATTCCGACTCAACTATCCTTGATGCGCGAAACAGGGCGATTTAGTGGATAGTACTTCCAACTCTCTCGCGACGTATTGGTGACGCCCCGTCAAGATTCTCTGCCCAGCGATTGACTCATTACTGTGTCCACCCACTACTGAGTGTGGCCGAGAAACAAGAACGGTTGGGCGACTGCCCGAACTGTAGCGAGTCGATAGCCGACCGTGACGTACTCGTCCGATACGAACGAGAAGATGGCACCGAAGGCGTATACGCAGAATGCCCCGGGTGTTGGGAAGTCGTCTCCCCTTCCTGACCAAATTGGGGAGCCACTTGCTGATCAGAATATTCTGGGGTACGACCGGAGTGGAAACCTCCAATAGATTATCGAAACAATCAGCCTAGGCAGTTACTATCTCAACCACAGTGAATGCGAGGAAGGCGTCAGATTCCGGAACTGGGATAGCTGCCAAGGGGAACTTGATGCGCTAACCTCATGTACTGGGACTGGAGGGGCCACAAATCGTTTAGCTGTCGTAGAACTATATTCGGTCTCAATGGTTCGAAAGCGGAGTGTGAGGGTTCTCTTTGTCGCCATACTTATACTGTCAAGTGCCGCAATTGCCAATGCATACGCCTCACCTGCTCGAGGCACTGATTTTCAGGGAAAAAGTCAGTCTGAAATTCGTGCAGAGTCGGGACAGACCGTTCCACCACGAGACAACATCACCGTCATCGCAACCGACTCAAACTCGTGGCTCGGCGACCGAAGCAACGGTCCTCGCGCGCGAGCGGAACTCGTTGCGTTCCGGGCAAACGGATCACTGTTGTACTACAACGATTCGCACACCCGATACTGGGACGTAGACCCCGTTCCGGGAACGAAAGCGACAGTAGAGTATCTCTACGCAGACCACATCTCAGGGGCGAACTGTCCAACTGAGTGGGACCTCAACAGACGAAACGTCCCAGAGGACGTGTGGACGCGCTACGCAAAGTCACACAGCTCCGAGAACGCCTGCACCAGAAACGGTATCGAACGAGTAAACCTCAGTACAGGAAACGTCACTTCGGTGTGGTCCGAGGTCACCCCCGGAAAAGAGTCGACGAGATACCACGATGCCGACCGACTCAACGAGACGCACTTCGTCGTCGCAGACATCTACCTCGACCGCGTCTTCACGATTAACACCACGTCAGGAAACGTCGATTGGACGTGGAACGCCAGCGAATCCTTCCCCCGTTCGACGGGTGGTCCGTATCCGAAAGATTGGACCCATATCAACGACGTCAACATCGTCGAAGACGACCGCATCATGGTCAGTGCTCGAAATCAGGACCGTGTACTCTTCCTCGAACCCGGACGTGGCTTACTGGAGAACTGGACGCTCGGAGAGGAGGACAACTACGACATCCTCTACGAACAGCACAATCCCGATTACATTCCGGAAGAAAATGGCGGACCAGCAGTCGTCGTTGGGGACTCTGAAAACAACCGAGTCGTGGAGTACCAACGCGAGAACGGGGACTGGAAACGCACCTGGACGTGGCAGGACCCATCGATGCAGTGGCCCCGTGACGCTGACCGCCTTCCAAACGGGAACACGCTCGTCACGGACTCGAACGGCAACCGCGTGTTCGAGGTGAACGAACAGGGGAAAGTAGTCTGGAGTGTCCAGATTGCGTTTCCCTACGAAGCCGAACGACTGGGGACCGGTGATGAAAGTAAAGGAGGACCAAGTGCCGCGCGCGCAAACATCGATTCACGTTCAACTGGATTCTCAGGGCAGTTCTGGATCACGTTGAAGGACGTACTTCCAGGGAAGTATTTGAACGGGCTGATGTATATCACTCCGGCGTGGTTCGACATGCCAGCGCTCCTTGCACTCGTCGTCGGATTCGTAAGTGTGATAGGTTGGACACTGCTCGAACTTCGGTGGCGAGTTCAGTGGCGACGATACCGGCCACGCTTCTGGCAGTGAAATTTCGTTGCCAACTTGGAGTCGTCAGGATCAGAATGATAATACAGAGGAGGAGTGCTCTCAGTAGTGATTGGTTCGGCCTCTACAGGCTGAATAGGACGAGTGCCTCGGGGCTTGTCCCCGAGGTACTTCATAACTAGTCATGGCTTCGCTTCGAAGACTAAACTGGTCGGTGTCTCTGCCACGCGGTGAAAGCGCGAAAATCCACCTTCGGTGACGACTTCACGGGTGCGTTCCTCTCCTGCTTGGGCACCGAGTCCGTAGCCGACATCCTGACTGAGCGAGTTCGGCGTACAGGCCACCGTCGAAATCGAGTACGCGAGGCGACCAAACGGGGTGAGGTTCTCTTCGACTTTGTCTTCAGCATAGGGCTCGACAATCATCCATGTCCCGTCGTCGGTGAGCGTCTCTCGGACGTGGGCCGCCACACCAATAGGGTCACCCATGTCGTGGAAGCAGTTGAACATCGTCACGAGGTCGTAGTCGGCTCCATTGTACTCCGATGCGGTTGCGACTTCGAAGTGGACGCGATCACCGACGCCCGCCGCTTCTGCCCGCTTGCGCGCCACTGCTATCGATTCCTCGTGATAGTCGATGCCCACGACTGTCGAGTTGGGGTACGCCTCAGCTATTCGGATCGACGGTGCGCCGTGACCACAGCCAACGTCAGCAATCCGTCCACCTGCTTGTAGCGTCTCGTCTACCCCGTCGAGTGCCTTGATCCAGTCTACCAGATTGGCTCCATAGGATGGCCCGAAGAAGCGTTCGGTGCCGTGGAATACGTCTTCGTCGTGTTCGTGCCAGCCGATGCCCTCGCCCGTTCGGAATGCCTCATTGAGGTCTGGTTCGATCTTGGATGCTGACGCGACTAACTGGAACGCACCCGGCATAAACACCGGGCTCTCCTCGTTGGCTAACACGTACGCCTGCTCGGGTGAGAGACTGTAGCGGTCGGTCTCGGGGTCGTAGGTTACGTACCCGCCAGCGGCCTGCGAGCGTAGCCATTCGCGGACGTAGCGTTCCGTGGTGTTCGTTTCTTCGGCTAGTTCGGCGGACGTGAGTGGCCCTGCTTCGTCCAGTGTGGAATAGAGATCGAGTTCATCTCCGATGATGGCGAGCGAGGCATGGACTGTCGCGCCGAGGTCTACGAGCGACGTTTCCACGAGGTCGGTCAGTTTTTGTTCGTCGATTGAGTCCGCATTCGCGTCTGCTTGGGTTTCAGTTGTCATGGTTCCGTTCCGATACGATCTTCAGCCGTTTGCTTGGGTGTTTTTCGCCCGTGTAATCGTTCCCGTGGACGTCGTGATATGGTTTCGTGCCGATTCAACTGCTGTTGGCTCTTTACGGATTGAATGAATGGCAGGCGTTCGATTGCTGGTAGTCTACAATCGTGTTTGTCTGCCTCTGCCACTTGCGCCACCTCCAGCGACCCCATCGACACCCACCGAGATAAATATGATTAATCGTGATATTCATACAGAACAAGGAAAATACCTGCGCCTCTAGGCGCGGGAGGGTGTCAAGGATAGAATCGATTACGGCGGCGAAAGTCGCTATGCCGCTGGCACAGACGACGAACGTAGTCAGCACCCTAGTCGCCTTAGCCACCGCGTCGCTTTTGAACTGTTCCACAATGCTTGAATCACAGCCATCAGGGCCCGCCCAGAGTGACGAATCTCGCTCACCATCGCGATGCAGACGGCCCTCGTCCGCGAAGTTTCTTCGAAATCGGTTCTTAGAGTGGTGGTCGAATCGGTCCTCTCTGGTTACGTGGTCGTCGTTGTTCCGTTCGATTGCGGTCGCTTCTGGAGTTCTCGCAGCGCGCTGTAGACGACTGCACCGGACACGACAATGGCGGAGCCGAAGATGAGCACGATACTCACCGTTTGGAGTGCTTCGATACCGTATGCGGTGCTGAGATTCTTTGCTGCGACGGCAACACTCCCTGCGAGTAACATTGCAGCGAAGTATCCCTTGATGTCGTCTTCGTCAACGAGTTTAGTGGCGCCTGCACCGATGCGAGCACCGAGCGAACTGCCAGCGAGTAGCGAGATGACGACCGGAAGGGCGATGGAACCCGCTTGTGCGTAGGTGAAGGCACCGAATGCTCCTGAGATGGTAATCTGGAGGATGTCGGTGCCGACAGCGACGCTAGCGGGAACTCCAAGTCCGTACATCATCGCGGGCATGAGGAGGAATCCTCCGCCGACGCCGAGGAATCCGGACAGGATACCGATCGCAAACCCGACGACCAGGATGATCGACGCCGAGACGCGGACGCCGCCGGTCAGTTCTACCATCGGCCATATCTCGATAGATTGGACGGTCTCCGACAGGTCGAAACTCGCCGATTCGTCGGCTTCGCTGCGTGCATCACGGAGGGTGAGTAGGCCAACGATGGCCAGCAGTCCGACGTACGCGACGCTGATGACGATACCGGAGAGCCCTGTCTCTTCGAGGAAGAGCACGACGTGTTTTCCTACTTCGATACCGACGGTCATCCCGATCGTCATGAGCGCTGCCAGTTTGTAATCAACTTGTCCGTGGTTTCGGTGGCGAAGTGCTCCGATGACGCTCGTCCCGAAGACGAACGCGAGGCCGCTCCCGACGGCTACTTTCGGCGCGTAGCCCATCACGAGCAGTGCGGGCGTGACGAGGAACGATCCACCCATCCCGAAGAACCCGAATAGGGTCCCGATGAGGACACCGAACCCGACGAACAACGCGAGCGTGGTTACGCTCAATCCTAGTATCGCCATGATTACTCGCCTTGGATTGTGTTCGTTATTCGTTGGCCAACTGTAGCAGTCAGGACTCCGTAAACGACGTACAGTAGTAGCGCTTCGACTAGTACGACGCCGACCTGTGCGACAGCGTTTGACGTACCGGTCAGTGATTCGATTCCGAACATCATTGAACCTCTAATCTGAATATTGTGCGGTTCATTGACTTCTGCACATCACTCGCTAAACGACAGGAGGTAATAACAGTTTTGCACGAGTTGCACAATACCATATTTGCATAACCAACTGATGGTTCCCCATAAGTTATGTATGACTACGACAACCGAGTACGGCACCAACCACCTGTCACTACGGATCGGTTGTCGGAGTCAAGAATCGACTCCGCGGTGATAGAATTTGCATCGAATAGAACCCCATGCAAACACCCAACCAACCCGAACTGACATACATAGCTCGCAAAACCCATTGCTGAGCTATACCCGATTCCAGAAACAGCTCTCAAGAATCCGAAACCGAACACCGAAAAACCGGTTAGTCCGAGGTAGTCTTCGTTGCGTCGTCGCCTTCGCTGGTCCAGAAGGCACGCAAGTACCCTTGCGTATACGCACCCAGGAACATCCCAACGATGGCGAACAATATCAGGTAGTTCCCGACACCGAAGCTAGCGTATGCGGCGCCCGGACAGATGCCCGACAGCCCCCACCCGACGCCGAAGATCGAACCACCGATGACGACGTTTCGGTCGAACTCTTTGATACGGCGGGTGTACTCCTGCCCGGTCAGCGGTGCGTCGTCGAGATACCGCGTAGCCACCGTAAACGTGACACCAGATACGACTGCAGCACCACCCATCACGAACAGGAGGCCGAAATCATCGAACTGGAGGAAATCCAGCACCACCTCGGGACGCGCCATCCCGCTGATGGCCAGCCCGAGTCCAAATATTAACCCGCCGAGGTAGATGACGGGCAGGAACAACGGGCTCCGTTCGGTCCCACTCATGGTGACACCCCCAGCGCTTGGACGATTTGTGCAGTGCCGATGGCGAACGCCATGAACGTCACGACGTTGATGAGCGACGTATTCGATAGTGACCCGGTGCCACAGACGCCGTGGCCCGACGTACATCCTTTCCCGAGTCGTGTCCCGACGCCGACGAGGAAGCCACCGCCCAGCAACCGCCACCACTGGACGTCGGTCGTCCAGACACCGGGATCAGGAGCGAGTACGAACCCCCAAAGGGCCGCACCGCTGACGATTCCTGCGGTGAAGACGACGCGCCAGCCACGCGATTGGACGTACTTGAAGCGGTTGAACCGTGGCACGTCCGAAACGTACGACAGCGTCGATTCGAAGAACGTACTCGCCCCGGCGATGATACCCGTGGCAAGATAGATAACCGCAGCGCCGAGTCCGACGAGTATACCACCGAGAATGTACGGCAGCACTCCTCGTGGGAAGGGGTCTCCGCCTATCAGTAGCGGTGTGAGTTCACTCATCTTAGTCTGTCATGGCTTCTTCACTGGCTGCACAGTTGTTCGGGCCGAGCTCTAGTTCGAACGCTTTCTCGTCGTCGGGAGATTCCTGTCCGAGGTTCGTGCCGATTATCTCCTCGTAGTTAGCTGGCCGTGGCGGCATGTCCGAGACGATGAAATCGACGAATTCGTCTTTATTCATCGTCAGCGCGTCCATCGTCTCCTCCAACTCTCCGAGTTCGGCAGTGTACGTACCGTCCTCACGTGCAGTCGCCGCGTCGCTGAAGTGTGCCGGTGCGATTTTCGTGTCGTCGGGGTAGGTCAGAACTTTCTGGGTGAGACTCTCGTAGAGCGTTTCGGCCGCGTTCTTCGCGGCTTCCGGGTCTTCGAGGTCCGGTCGGGCGACGCTCTCGGTGAACAGACCGTCACCGGTGAACAACACGTCGCCGACTTTGTAGGAGGTCATTCCAGTCGTATGTCCGGGCGTGTGGACAACTTCGATTTCGACGTCGCCGACCGTGAGGGAGTCACCGTCCGAGACGGTTTTATACGACTGACCGTACTCGACGCCACGTTCCGCAGCCGCTTCGGGGAGAACTGCCGTCGCGCCCGTTTCGTCGGCGAGAGCGCGAAGCCCCGAGATGTGGTCTGCGTGGATGTGCGTGTCGAGCGTGTATTTAAGGTCTGCACCGAGGGCGGTTACGTCCTGCAGGTACTCGTTCGTGAATGCGCGGAGCGGATCGACGACTGCTGCCTCGCCGTCGGAAACGACGAGATACGCCAAACAACCGCTGGATGGGCGACGGTACTGAGCAACCGTTGCGTCCGTGTTCACGTCAAGCTCGGTGTACTCGTAGATTCGTGCCCAGCCGTTCATCCCGTTTTCGAGGTGGTTGACGTCGTAGCCTTCGTCTTCTATGTGTTCGGCAACCATCTCGCTGGATCCTCCCTTCGCACAAAGGACCGTAATCTGCTGGTCGTCCGGGAGGTCTGCGAGTAACTCGTCTGGGATGCCGTCTATGAGTTCGAAGTAGGGGTAGTTCAGTATCTCGACGTTTTCGCCGTCGATTTTCCACTCCTCGAAGTCGCCTTCTGAGCGCGTGTCGAGGATGAAGACGTCTTGGCCGCTGTCGATGCGCTCTTTCAGTTCGGTGGGCGTGATCGATGCAACCGTTTCGTCTGTAGAGGTCGTTTTAGTCATCTTCGCTCATGTCTATCTCCGGGAATCAAATAAGACTTTGCATAGTAATCCAAATCCTCCGCAATACCGTTTACAGAAACACCCTCTAACAGCCGTTTCGGGCCTCATTTAGTGGGCGTCTTATAGTGGTTGTGGGGGTAAACCGGATTACTACCGACACACTTTTCACTTGCCCGGTGAGTATTGTGGGGTGAAGTCAATACCATGACTGACTACGAAATCAGCGAAACACTCGACGTGAAAGGACAGAGCTGCCCAATGCCCGTGGTAAAGACGAAACAATCCATCGACAGTCTAGACGAAGGAGCCGTTCTCGAAGTCCTCTCGACCGACTCCGGTAGCATGAGCGACCTCGGCGGTTGGGCCGATACGACCGACGGCGTCGAACTCCTCGACCAGGAAGAAGGCGACGGCCTCTACAAACATTACGTCCGGAGGACGGCGTAACACGAACCCGAACGATGAGTACCGATACTACCAACGGGTCCACAGACACTGATACCGAATCAGAAGTGGCGGCCCTCGAATCACGCATCGATGAACTCGAATCGCAACTCGACAGTCTCGAAAGCGAGACCGAGGAAGAGAAAAAGAAGATGTCGATCATCGCGACGAAGGGAACGCTCGACATGGCGTATCCGCCACTGATTCTGGCGAGCACGGCGGCGGCATTCGGGTGGGATGTAACTGTCTTCCACACGTTCTGGGGCCTCGATATCCTTCACGAAGAGCACTCGAAGGATCTGCAGCTAAGTTCGGTCGGAAACCCGAGCATGCCAGTCCCGAACGCGATTGGTGCGTTACCAGGCATGGACCGAATGACGACGAAGATGATGGAACAGAAAATCGAGAACAACAACACTGCGTCCATCGAGGAACTCCTCGAGACGTCGCTCGATATGGGCGTCGAATTCCAGGCCTGTCAGATGACGATCGAACTAATGGACTACGACGAGGATAACTTCTACGATGGCGTCACCACCGGTGTTGGTGCTGCGACAGCTATCGAGGATATGGCAGAAGCCGACATCCAACTCCTCGTCTAAGTCCAGTAACTAGTTTTCCGGTGCAGGTTCGAGATCGGGACTCCGAACGCAAGAATTCCAGAACCAGTCTAGATAACCACGCGACCCAAACGACTTTTGAAAGTAGAGAACCGAGTGCGGGACATGCCCTCTGAGAAGCTCTGTCCGGACTGTGAAGAACCATTAGAGCAAATGGAGCTACAAGGAACCGACACCATGGGAACGCTATCGATCGTCTCAGACGCGTCAGACGAGGGCTTTCTTAGCAGTGTCCGGGCAGACGAAATTCTCACACCAGTGCCCTACGTCTGTCCTCAGTGCCGACGAACTCTCGTCTATGCCGAAGAGTGACCATCAGACGCGAAACACCTCACTCTGTTGAATTCTGGAGTCGGCGAAGTTTCGATAGCCGTGGTAAACTACCCCACCCTACTCACTCACGGCGTGGCCGTTCGCTTCGTGGAGGGTGGGGCTTTCGCGTGGACTCCCGTTCTGGCCGCCGTCGGCGGCAGGCACATAATCGCCGTTCACGTTCAGTGTCCCGCGATTCAAGCGCACGTTTACGGGTGCGCCTCCGCCCGACGACTTTTGCGCTGAACGGAGATACTTTAGACCGATATTCTTCGCTGCGTTGTAGTCCGCGTGGGGCGAGTACCCGCATTTGAAGCACTCGAACACGTCTTGCCCATCTGAGGTCGGACGATTGTCCTCGTGGGTGAATCCGCACTTGGAACAGCGTTGGGAGGTGTACGCAGGACTCACCTGTTCGGCCGAGATACCGACGATTTTGGCTTTGTACTCGACGTAGTCGAACAGTCGTCGGAACGCCCATGCGTGGAACTTCTTGGCGGGGGGCAGCCGTTTACGGATCCCCGTTAGGTTCTCGAACGCGATTACCTCACAGCCGTTCTCGATGGCTTCTGCGACGAGTTCTTTCGAGACGGTGTGTAAGAAGTGGTCGTAGCGTCCCGTCTCGGTGCGTCCGACTGACTGAATATTTTCGTGGGCTGCCCGCGTTCCACGCTGTTGTAGCGACCCGCGCCGTTTCTCGAACTCGCGGTGCCAGTGGTTCAATTCTGACCCGTTCCAGAACGTCCCCGTAGAAGTGACGGCGACGTTTTCGATGCCGAGGTCAACGCCGAGGACTGTGCTGTGCCCGTCGTTGCCTTTATCGGCAGTCTCAGACTCCACATCCGCCTTTGTTCGGACGTGAAGGTAGAACTCGCCGTTTCGGTAATGAAGTTCTGCACCAGTCACTTCGTAGTCGTCGTTGAATAAGTACTCCGAGTGGGGCGTCTCACGGCTTTCGTCGGGGAGGACGTAATTGACGGTGATGCGTCCCTCAACAGTTGAGAGCGTGGCGTGGTCGTCGTTGAATGTCGCGCACCGCTTGTCGTAGACGAGCGTCGGGGCAGTGAAGTGGGGCTTCCCCGCGTAATCACCTTGCTTCCACCGAGCGACGGCACTCTGGACGGCGTCGGCGGCCTTGTTGCGAGCGTTCTGGACGAGATTCGCTTGCAGTCGCGTCTCGGCCCGCACATCGTCGTAGGTTTCGCGCTGGAGTTTGGCTTTGCTCGTAGTCTTGTATTCGCCTTTCCAAGCGTAGCCAACGACGTAGTTAGCAGCCCGCAAAAACTCGGAGATGGTTTCGTGGAGGAGGCTGGCGTCACTGTCGGCCACGTCGAGTTTGACGAGGACGGTGCGACGTACCTCCATCCGTACTTCAGATGAAGCACTATGTTTTTAAATCGATACCGGTTCGGTGGGGGAGTGAGTCACCCATCGATCGCGGTTGGTGTAGTGCCGAGTCGGTTTCCTCTCCGACCTACTCGCTTGTTACGCTCGCTCCTTGAGGTCGGAGGCTCCACCTTGCATTACGCTGAAGTCTTCTCCCGTTTTCGACCCACCGTCTGTATCACCGCTTATGGCTTCAACAGGGCGGAGAATGCCTCCCGCTTGATCTTCGACTGCGAGCCGAGGGATGTAGTATCGGTGTCTATCAGCAACTAACTCTCACTGTGAAAAAATTAAACGGGCTAGAATAGGAAGCGTACCAGGTAGCGGAATTCACCTGGAATTCGACGCTACGTTCCTTCCTCAATTCGTGTAGTTTTCGATCAGTGAGCGGAGTTGGTCTTCACCTTGGACCCCGACGATTTCCTCGACTTGCTGACCGTCTGCAAACAGAACGAGCGTTGGAACGCCTTGGACGCCGTACGCTCTGGCAAGTTGCTGGTTGGCGTCGACGTCGACTTTCGCGATTGCGGCGTCCGTCTCGGCGGCTAGTTGTTCGACGACCGGGGCAAGCATTTGACATGGCCCACACCAATCTGCGTAGAAGTCCGAAAGCACGACGTCGTAGTCGCTTACGAGTTCATCTAAGTCGTTCTGGCTGTCGATTGTAACAGGTTCGCTGGGAGTGTTCGCTCCAGCGTCGGTTGATGGTTCAACTGTCATCACTTCAGTGTAGAGCCTGGACAGTAGTTAAGTGTTTTGTGAATATTGCGCAATACTATGTGTGTTATTCGAATCGGAGACCTACCCACCAGTACCTCTAAAGTGAACATCAAACGACGTGAAAGAGTTGGAGAGACGAAAACTAGTATACGTCTTAGCCTTCGAGGAGGGCGTTCGCATCAGGTTGGTCGTACTTGTCTTCGAACTCCTGAATGAGTTGGCCCATCTTCGCATACCAATCGTTGAGCATTCGCTGCATCTCATCGGTGATCTGGGACGGAGCTACTGGCTCATAGACGTGGTAGTAGCCGCCGTCGTCGTAATTGATCTGTTTCTTCTGAATGAACCCTGCTTGAAGGAGACGTTGTATCGCTCGATACGCTGTCGAACGTTCGCGCTCAACTGTCTCGGCGACCTCGTCGATAGTGAGTGCCTCCTCGGCATCCACCAACGCTCCAAAACACTCTTTGTCGAGTTCTTTGAGGCCGTGGAAGCAATGCAGGAGACCTTCACACTCCATGTCCTGTTCCAGTTGGTCTGACATCGAATCTGGCATCATTGTTCATCGAAAGATAGCTACTACGCGAGTAAAAGGCTTTTGTAGGTATTGTGCAATTCTCGATTATTCATAGCTGCCCTACCTGCCCGGGACAGGTGTAGACGTTGAGACAGCCCGGAGTTGATTCCTTAGCGAGTCGCGGTATTGTAAATCTTCGCGTCGCTGCCCACCGTCGGACTCCGTCGATACGCGCGCTCGCCTGTCACGTCTTGGCTGACTGATGCCACGGCTTCGACGAGAGGATTATCGATGGATTCGGCTGTTCTGACGCTCCTAGATTCGAAATCTCAATCTTCCCGATCTAGGAGACTGATCACTCCTAACAAGACGGGTGAGAGGAACGCCATGACCATTCCCGTAATTACGGACGCACTTACGAACGAGATGGAAAAGCCGTCTGACTCGGGGTTTCCTCCTTCCGATGCGTTACCACTGCTATCTTTGCTAGACGACCCTAAGTCGAGTTGACTTGGGTCTTTACCTCCGGAGCCTCCGACGACGACAGCGCCTTTCATCCCCATCATTTTGTGGGGGCTGCAGTAGTACTTGTGCTGCCCTTCCTTTTCGAACGTGTGAGTGAACGTCGCTCCCGCCTTCGAGTTCATCGAACTTTCGAACGACCCGCCTTTTGCGATGACGTTGTGGCTACCTCCCTTCCCAGTCCACTTCCAGGTAACTTTCGTTCCAGCGTCCACTCGAATTGCAGCAGGCGCGAACGCGTAGTTACTACCGTTCCCTTTCGCACCGACGTGAATCGTCACGTTGCTCTTCCCTGTAAAGTCGTACGTCCCTGAAAAGTTGCTCGTGTTACTGAACCAGTCGCCATAATCTGGACCGCTTTGTGCTTTCCCTATCCCAACCGAGGTTTGTGACACAGCAGTCGCTCCGGTAGCTATGCCGACTCCACGTAAAAACGACCGTCTTGTTGCCAGCCCATCTGATTGAGAGCCGTGGTTCATACGAACTACAATATTGTAGGGTTGTGATAAAACTATGGGAAACTGTCTTTCAAGCGAGGCTGCGCCCCCATACTACACGATTAGCGTGACAACTCAGCAAAATGATTCGACTAGAAGCAAATGGAATTTAGCCGGTGGGTGGGTGTCCGTATCTGTTCGAGTTCGTCGGCGACGGGCCTCAATCGCGGAGGTCCGCCACCCGGGATTCTACTTTGCTCATACGCCGTTGCAAGTGGACGACGTAGCCAAAGAACGCGACGAACAATGCCGTGTATCCGGCGAGGAGTAGTGGTTCCATTCGTTAGTCCCTCCTTGGTGCGTGGAGTCGAAGTACTTTGTCTTCCAGTTCGTGAAGATTGATGCGAAGACCGACGAGGTAGAAGTAGAGGAACGTCGCTGCAATCACCGAGACGACGAGCGTGAGCGGGTCGATGTTGGCACTGACCTGTGGGTTCCCGACAGTGGTTTCGTGGAACGTCGGAATCCAAAGACGAGTGGATAGATACGAGATGGGTACCGTCACGAAGCCGATGACGCCGTACACTGCTGCGTACAGTTCGTCGTTACTTCGTTCGGTCGCGGAGTATACGATGAGGTAGCCCGCGTAAATGAACCAGACGAGCAGAAACGTCACTAGTCGAACGTCGGTCCACTCCCACCACGAGTTCCAGATAACCTTCCCCCACATGCTTCCCAAGACCAGCGTCAGTGTCGCAAACATGAAGCCGATTTCACCGGCACTGTGTGCAAGGCGGTTCCAGAACCGTCCACGATAGCGGAGATACAACGCACTCCCGAAAAACGTCGTCGCGAGCGCGGCGGCGGCGACCCACGCGAGTGCGATGTGCCAATACGCCAGCAAGTTAGCACCGTGTTCGATTCCATACATCGTATCGGATGCGACGCCGAACACCAGTCCCATCGAGACGACGCCCGTGACGAGCGTTCCCCACTTGACGCCTCTACTCTCGACGAGCCATCGCAAAGCTCGCATGAGACGACTGAGTACGTTACTGAACCCCATCATTGTCGTATTTCTCTGCCGATTCTCCGTGTCATCGTCGTGTTATCTTTGTGTATCATTCTTAGAGTAGTTCGATAAGTGATGCGAGTGCTAGTTTGTCCAGTCCAAACAGCATCGCCACGCCGAAGGCGACGAAGCTGTACCCGGTTATCGTCTGGACGTGTTCGGTGAGGCCATCGTCGAGGACGGGACCGAGCACCTGACGGCCACCGAACTTGGTCGCGTACGCGACGCCCAACAGGGGAATCGAGAATCCGACGCCGTACGTGAACAGAAGTAACGCGCTCTGTGTGATGTCTCCGGTCGTCCCGACGAATGCAAGGACACCGCCGAGGACAGGACCGACGCATGGCAGCCAGATAACTCCGAGTAGCAATCCGACGACGAACGCATTCGCCAACGGATGGCGTTCTTCATCTACAACCCCGGTTGCGGAATTCGCGCTACTGACGAACTTCCTCGTGTACCGAGAGTATATTTCGTTGAGGTCGTCGTCGGCCATAACCGCACCGAACGCCACCATGAGAATAGCGAACGGCGCCCGAATGTCGTCCGGCGTGAGCGCGCCGATCATCCCCGTCGCAACGCCGAGAATCGTGAACATCAGCGTACTTCCGGAGACGATTGCAACTGGTCGCAGTCGATGCCCGGTACCGCCGACTACAAGCACGGGAATCATCGGGAGACAGCATGGTGTCAGTATCGTCACGATGCCAGCAAGGAACACCGCAGCAGTCGTCGGGACGCCTGCCATATTCGAAAAATTGTGTACCGTTCGAGTTCAGCTCGCTTGATTCTCTCGTGCTTTTGCGGTCGAGTCGCCGTTAGCCATCGCGTCGGTTACGGCACCTCGAACGGTCAGCGACGCCGAACTGTTCGTCTGCGTCGAGTTGTTTGAACTACCTGAATCCTCTGCGTACTTCCAGTTGGCGTACGTGTTGGACTTGTTCATCCACGTCGTCTTCCACGACCCCTCGACCGAGGTGTTCTTCATCGGGTCGTCGTACTTCGAGTAGTCCTCGGGAATCACGCTCTTGTTTATCGGTTGGCTCCCGATTGGGATGCCAGCGATGAGGAGCTTCTTCGTCATGGGATTCATGTCGTAACCCCAGTGCTCCTGAGCGCGTTTGTAGTAGATGCCTTCTTTCTTCACGCCTGCTTCCTCCCAGTCTTTGGGTTGGCGTGGAAGGTGCGGCCGCTTGTGTGCGTTCATGAACCCGGCGACGTCTTGGACGTCGTCCCAGTCTTTGAACGAGTGTGCGGTACCGTATGGCATCGCTTCGCGGATGAAGCCTGCCGAGGTGTACAGTCGGCCCATCCCGGCACCGTCGTTGAAGGAGTTCGGGCCCCACAGTGGTGGGTACTGACCTTTCTTCCCTTGGCCGTCCTTGCCGTGACAGGACGCACAATTCTCGAGGTAGAGTTTTGCGCCGCGCACCGGGTTCACTTCCGGAACGGGCTTCTTCTCGTTACCTTCCGGCTTCTCGATGTGTCGCCAGTAGGGCACTTTTTGGCTCGGCGTTCCCTTGTTCAGCCAGACCATGTAGGTCTCCATGGCCTGGATTTCTCTGCTGTCGTAGGCTGGGACGCCCTTCTCGGCGTTGGCTGCGTCCATGCTCCGGAGGAAGCAACCCATGATTCGCTGGCGCATGTCGCGCATCCGCTGGGTACGACCCGTCCATTCGGGATACCCCGAGGCGGTGCCGACGAGCGGAATCATGTCGATGTCTTGGCCGACCATGCCAGTCGTCGTCGGGAGCGACCCACCGCCGTGACAGTTCGCACACGACATGCGGGTGCCGCCCGTGTACCCAGGCATCAGTTTGGACGTGTTAGCGAAGAGCCGACGTCCGTACTTGACGAGTTCCCGGCGATTCTCGTTCTCCGGGAGTGTCGAGTTGTTCATTTTCTTCGGCTGGAAGTTGACCTTGTTACCAGCCGTTTCGTTCTTGTATTTCATACCATCCTCTCGGAGGTCCTCACTATACCACTCGTAACCGCTCCATTCGCCGGGTAAGTCCAGGATACCGCCACCGCCGCCGCCCGATTCTGCGGCTGGTTGGCCACTCATGTAGTCGTTGCCCGTGAACGCGAGCAGTCCGTTGACTGCGAGTGTGACCACGACCGCCATGACGGCGACGCTAACTATGAGGAGTACCGGCTTGAGTAATAACGTTGAATCGCCTTGACTCATGTTTCGTCTTGTTCCATCTCTTCTCCTACCATTTCATTCCACACTTGGTCTTCAAACGATATTGACCAATACTCCCACTACTGTGATAAACATTTTCATAGCTCTGCGTAGGAATTAGGTGATGTGAAGAACGTAACCCCGCCGATAACATAACTGATTGAAGATGATATGTAGTAGAGCCGCCACCACCCCTGCTTATTCGCACGAAATAGCTGTATTACGGCCGATTTGATTGATCTGGCCTCTCGCCCGTACCTATTCTTCTGTTCGAATAACTAATAGATAATGAATCTATCTCACCACGAAAACGAATCCACAAGAGAAAATTGACCAGTAGTGGAGATGCAGTACACTTTTGCAGCGGTGGTCGTATACTGAGAGTCATGCCGATAACTCCGCGGAAAGCGTCTACCCTCGCGTTCTTCGCGCTACTTCTGGGAATCGGATATCTCTCGATGCACGCAGCACCGGTGTTGAGCGACGAAAAGTACTCCTACCACGGCGATACGAAATGGCGAACCGATTTTTCGCAAGCTGAACAGGTAGCTGAGCAAAAGGACAAGCCCATCGTCGTCTACTTCTGGACGACGTGGTGCACCTACTGTGAAGACTACAACCGCAACGTCTACTCTGACCCTGCGGTCCAATCTAGTCTCGACGATTTCGTCTTAGTCGCAGTCAACCTCGACAGCGATGCGCGCGAACCGTCCCGTCTGAAGCAGAAGTACAACGTCAACTACCCACCACAGCACGTCATTATCACACCGGATGGTGAGGTGCTGACCCGCATCTCGGGATACGCGCCCAAACAGGACTTCCTCGCCTATCTCGAACGCGCGAAACAGAAATCGAACGGCGCTAATACGACGAACGGAGGTGGGACCAAATGACGCCCGGGACAATCATCCTACTGCTAGCGTTTCTCGCATTGGTCTCCACGACGGCTATCCTCACGAGAGGATACGTCGCAGACAACGACCAGTATCTAGACTACGTGAAACCACTGCTCGGGGGTGCCGTCGTCCTCTTATCGAGTGCGCTTTTGCATCTCACGTACCAGTTCGTCAGGACCGACTACTCGAACGCGTACGTCTGGCACAATACGGCCGACTATCTCGGGTTACTCTACCGCTTGACTGGCGTCTACGCGGGTAATGAAGGGTCCATCCTCCTATGGGCGACCATCGTCTCGTTCGTCGCACTCGCCGCCGTGCTCTTCCGTGGAATAGACAGTCGTGGTGGGAAACTCGTGCAGGCGCTTACGGTCGGTATCGTCACGTACTTCACCGGAATGCTGTTGCTCAGGAGTCCCTTCGCACCGGTCGGGAATGAGTTCCCCAACGCTCCTGCGGGGTACGTTCCGACGAGCGGACAGGGGCTGAACCCGCTCCTCGTGGACCCATACATGGCGATTCACCCACCGGTCATGTTCGCGTCCTACGCACTCCTTACGATGCCGTTCGCCATCGGTGCAGCACACTTCATATCGCTGCTTCGTGGGAATGGCGGCCTCTTCTCGACGTGGATCGGAAGTGTCACCCGCTGGCTACGATTGAGTTGGCTGTTCCTGACCGCCGCCGTCGCACTCGGCGGTCTCTGGTCGTACACAGTCCTCGGATGGGGTGGCATCTGGGCGTGGGACCCAGTCGAAACTGCGATTTTGATTCCGTGGTTGTTCCTCACTGCGACACTTCACGCGGTAACGCGGTACCGCCCCAATGGGGACTACCAGATTCTGGCTCCGGCGATGACCGCGACGACGTTCGCGCTGGCCGTCTACACCACGTCGGTCGTCCGGAGCGGAGTCTTTCGAAGCATTCACTCGTTCGCGTCCGGTGGTATCGGCGTCTCGCTCCTCGTGTTGATGGGGATCACAGTGGTCCTCGGTGTCATCATTCCGTTCGGCTACTGGCTTTTCCAGGACGGCGACGAACGGCAACGCGACGGGGAGTGGATTACGCGGTCGAACCTCCTGCACGGTGCCGTTCTCCTCCTCGGACTATTGACGTTCGTCTCGCTCTGGGGGCTGACGTTCCCAGTCCTCAGGGACGCAATAACTAGTATCGAGGTCTCAGTCGAACCACGATACTACAACCTCTGGAGTTTCCCGTTCGTCATCGCCACTATGCTACTGCTCGGATTCTACATGGACTTCGACGTCGAGGATCGCCGTCGTAGCCTCGTCGGTCTGGGCGTCTTCACGGCCGGGACAGTCGTAGCCGCGTTCGTTGCACCCTCGGACGCGTGGCGACTCGCTTCGACCTCGCCGAGCGGTTCGTTCTTCTACACTATCATCGGGAGCGTGAGCGCGTTGGCGGTCCTCCCACCGGTTGCGTACGTCTGCCTCAGTATGCTAAAGCGCGCGTCGGTTCGAATTCCTGCGGCCGCCGGACGGCACGCGAAACTCAAGGAGACGGGTATCACGACCATCCACATCGGGGTCGCGCTCCTCGTTCTCTCACTGCCGCTCATGTATCTCCTCGGCGGGCAAGCGTCGGTCATGGCGACGGGCATCGGAAGCGGTGCAGTCGATTCGTCCAAAAAACCGATTGCGGGCACCGATTACTCGATTCGCGTTCTCGGGTATTCGAGTTCTGAGTTCCCACGAAATCCTGCAGTCGAGTCGTACGCGCTCTCGCCGCGAAATATAATCTCACGGGGTGAGTCACTCAACGGGACGGTCCAGACCGTGTACGGCACGGTGACGAACGTCCGACAAGGCCAGCGGGCTACGGTCGTACAAATCGATAATTCGAGCGTCTGGGTCGGCCTCCCGAACGCGAACGAGTCTAGCGTGTCGGTCCAGCAGGGACAGCGCATCGTCGCCAAGGGTCGGCTCATGTGGGACTTCGTGCCGAGTGCCGATGCGATGGTTCTCTCTCGTCCCTCGATGATGGGGTCGGTGCAATCGCCACCGGAGAGCGTCGTCCCGACGCGAGTCAAGGCGAAAGGCGTCTCGATGGCGGTCTATCGCGGTGGGAACGAGGTGACGAGTGGGGTTGCGGGCCAGCGTCGCTACGTCCAACAGGGCGGTATGCAGGTTCGTGACGTCATCATCGACCGAGGATTGATCTCTGACACCTACGTCATCGTCGGCGTTAGCGATGGAACTGCTTCGGTTACGGTTAAGCGGATTCCCATGATGACAGTCATGCGACTCGCAATCCTCATGCTCCTCGTGGGGATGTCACTCGTCCTACTCTACGACCCCGCACACGGGGTTCGATCGAACGTACGTACTAGGGGTTCCGAGAATGCGGCCAGTACAGACACCGAACCATCTGACTAACGAACATAATGCTACGAAAAACAACACTCGTACTCGGACTCGTCCTCGCCAGTATCGCCTTCGCCACCGTCGTCGGTGCGACGACGACCGTCAACGGTACAGTTACGGTCGAAAACGGAACTGCTGACGGCGCGAACGTCACCGTGACGCCGATGACGCAAGGGTTCAAGAAGATGGACGACCCGGTCCGGACGACTGTCGATGGCAAGCAGTTCTCTGCGGACGTGCCAGACGCACCGTTGTACCTCGTCGAGGTCGTCCACGACGGTGCAGTCCACTCGGAAGTTCTCCGTAACGAGACCGCCGTATCGATGCGACTCAATCGGTCGCTCTCGGGGACCGTCGTGAACGAGACGGGCGAACCTCGAACGAACGCCACCGTCCAACTCGTTAGTGGGACGGGCTACTCGGTGGACCGGACGAAGGTCGGCCAGAGCGGGACGTTCGAGTTCGGACCGCTCCAGTCGAATCAGTCGTATCGGATTCAGGTCGTTGCAGACGGCGTGCCCTACCTGCGTACCATCAACACCTCCGAGACTTCGACTGTCACTATCGAGACGCCGCCACCAACCGACGACAAGTCGGTGTTGAACGTTTCCGGTGGGAACCCAGCGAACCACGTCCTGCAGGTGCTTGCACCGCAGAATGCGTCACAGTCGCCGACCGTAGTCGAGACGCTCACGCTCCGAAACACGGGTGACCGTCCGTACGTCGGGACAGTTACCGTCGTCACGCCCAATGGGTCGAAACCTTACTCGGCGATGTTCCAAGGGCGACAGACGAGTTATCGTCAAACCAGTCGTGGCGTCGAAATCAACGTCACGGTCCCGGCCAACAGTTCGGCCCGCATCGGGGTCGCCTACGATATCAACGGACGGACGTTCAAGAAGACGTTCGGTCACAACTCCACCACGGTCGCGGTCGTTCTCAGAGGATACGAACCAAAGAAGGTGAACCACTCTGCGAACTTGGAAGTCGGCGACTCACCGATTCCCCTTCTGACGAACACGGAACCGATAACGAACGGCGACACAGTTCGACTCGAACTCACTGCCCCGAACACGTCGGGGTCTGGAACCAACGATGCTGAACAGGCGTCTGCGGAGAGTAACTCGATGCCGACGTTCCCTGCCATCCCGCTGTTAGGTGGGTTAGTCGCTATCGTCGGTGGTGGGTTCGTCGCGTATCGAGTCTTGTAGTCGAATCAGATTTTGACTCACTCTTCGACGACGTAGTCGAAGACAGCTATTCCGGCGAGAAAGAGAATTCCCGTGTACGAACACAGTAGTTGTAACCACGTCGTCGTCGGACGGCCCGACGATAGTGCATCTGTTATCTCGACGCCAGCAAGAAGCACTGGCACCACGAGCGGCACGAGAAGTACCGGGAGAACGAGTTCGTCCAGCGTCGACCGATGAGTGAGCGTCGAAACGACGACTGCGACGGCAGCGAATCCGAACGCTGCGACGACGAGCACGCCAACAAGCGAAACTAGTGTGGTCGGAGTGGGTGCGTACCCGAGGAAGACTACCGCAGCAGCGAGTGTCACTACGTCTACGATGATGACGAAGAACGCCGTGCTAAGAACTTTCCCGACGTAGATGGCCGACCTGTCGACGGGTGCAAGCAATAGACCGTCGAGTGCGGCGTTCCGTGCTTCGATACCGACCGTCTTCGTGACTCCGAGCGTACCGGCGAACACGAACGCGATCCAGAGCGCGCTTCGTCCCACGATTCGTGGGTTGGCGAACGTCTGGACGAAACTAAAGGCGAACGTGATGACGACTAACAACGAGAACACTGTGGCCGTCGTCGTCACTTGTTTCGTCCGTATCTCGATTATCAGGTCTTTCCTGACGACGTGATAGATGGCAGAGAGAAAATCGCTCATTCGTGTTCGACTGTCGTCTCCTCCGATGGCAGTCCAATTGTCTCTCGGTACCGTTCTTCGAACTCCTCACTCGAAAGCGATGTCGTCGAAAAGTCGGCTTCGAGTCGCCCGGAATCGAGTACGAGTGCTCGTGAACAGTGGCTCAGGCCGCGTTCTAACCCGTGTGTGGTCAGGACGATGGTCTTCTCCGTCAGGTCGTTCAGCGCGGCCGAGAAGTCAGCACCGGCGCGCTGGTCGAGTCCAGTGTACGGTTCGTCGAGCAACAGCAGGTCTGGGTCGTGGAGGAGGGCTCTCCCGAGTGCGAGTCGTTTCCGGAGTCCGTGAGAGAATTCGGGTGGGCGACGACTTGCGCGACTGGTGAGGCCGACCGTTTCGAGAACTTCTTCGGTCTGTCGAGTGACTGAACTGAGTCCGTGTAAGTTGGCGTGAAAGTGGAGGTTCTCGCGCGCCGTTAGTTCGTCGTAGAGCATCGAATCGTGTGTGACGACGCCGATTCGTTCGCGGAGTCGCTGATTGTCGAGTTCGAATTCGGTGCCGTGGATCGAGACGGTCCCTCTCGTCGGTCGTGTAAGACCAGCTAGCATCCGGAGAAACGTCGTTTTCCCCGCACCATTCGGTCCGAAGAGACCGACGGTTTCCCCTCGTTCGATTTCGACCGAGAGGCTATCGACCGAAACGAACTGCCCGTACTCCTTCGTCAGGTCCACTGTCCGAATCGCTAGCGGTTCTTGCTCCGCAACTGGAGACGTCTTCGCCGTCATCGCTCGTTCTTGTTGTCGCTACCTTCGTGGGCTCGGACGGAGAGCTTGTTAGCCACTAACTTCCCGTTCCGATACTCACCTTTTGCCACGACGATTCGACCGTTCTGTAAGGTTTCGGGAAGCGGTTTATCGTACACTACTTCGATCGTGGCGTTGCCGTCGGTCACGTCGAAGGTAGTCTTCGTCCCCGACGTGTCGAGATTCCTCACAGACCCTTCGAGGTTCACCCATTCACCTTGATAGTCTTCGTGAGCAAGGTTCGTCGGCGTGACGAACTCTGTCGTGGCGCTCATCGTAGTAGCTCCGACTCCACCGAGGAGTACGATGATGCCGACGCCAACGAAGAGAAGCTTGTTTTTCCGTCGCACTATTGGGCATTTAGGACACGATTGGTATTATTGTATCGGAGTATAGCTACACTTCACTCGGGGGTCCCCCAGATAAATATATTATATCTCATAGTAATTCGCGCAAATTTTCAAAACTAGCAAATCGACAGTTGCAATTTATACGACACAGGACGAGTGAAAATGCATGGACTTGCCAGACACGATCACAACACGTCGTGCCGTGCTCGGTGGAATCGGCACGCTCGCAGCAGGCGGCGGGGTCGTCTATGGGGCATCACAACTCGACTCCGAGTCGTCTGCATCGACGACCGGCCAATTTCAGCAGAGTTCGAAAACCACGGGATTCGACATCAACCTCCAGGGCCACCCCATCATGGGGGACCTAGACGCACCTATCGATATGTACTACTGGAGCGATTACCAGTGTCCCTTCTGTCGTCGATTCGAACAGAACGCGTTCCCAAAAATCATCGAGAATTACGTCAAAACCGGCACCGTTCGCGTCGTCTTCATCGAGTTTCCATACCTCAGCGACAATTCGATGACTGCTGCAGTGATGGACAAATGCGTCTGGCGGCAGGTACGAGACTCCTCGCCCGACACGTACCTGCGGTGGCATTCGACGCTCTACGACGAACAGGAGTCGAAAGGGTCTGGCTGGGCTTCGAAGAGTAATCTGTTAGAAATAACGCGCGGCGTCGAGGGCGTGGACGCAAGTGCCGTCAAAACGTGCATGGAAAACCACCGTTCCGAGATTGAGTCATCGATAAACGAAGACATGAACAAAGCATCACAATTCGGAATCCGGGGAACACCTGCGTTCATTCTGTATAATCGTGATGCAGACGCCGCCGGAAAGCTCGTCGGCGCGCAACCGTATGGCCGCTTCAAAGAGGCGTTCAAACAGGTGCAAAACGCCGGATGACACACCGTCTCGAACGTCATAGCGAACAGCTCGTGGCAGCTTTCGTCTATCCAGTGACGACGCTCTCCCGGAGTCTCCTTTTCGCCGGATTCTCTGTCGCAACCTACATCCTCCTTGTTCTGAGTACGTTCCCGGAATACTCGTTCCAGATGCTCAACGCCGGACCCCAGTATTTCGATGACACCGTGATTGCCTTAACTGCAAACACGTACACGACCGTTGGCGCACTCGGGTTGGGACTAATCGTTGCGTACGCAATCGTCACTGGTATCGCGATAACGAACGCGATGGGACGGGTTGCACGCGCCGGACTATCCGGCAGCAAGGGATTGTCGAGTGCTGTTCCTGGGCTACTCGCATCGGGGTGTGCGAGTTGTGGTGCTGGCGTTCTCGGTCTGCTCGGGTTCGCCGGAGCAATGGCGGCACTGCCATTCCACGGAAATCTGTTACGCGCTGGCGGTCTCTTGCTCCTACTAGCATATCTCGCTCGTGCTGGCGACCCACGCTACTGTCGGCGTAGCGTGACGAACGGAGGAGAGTAAGCGATGCCATTATCGTCATCATCAGTACTCGTTGCAGCGTACGCTGCAGGCGTCTTGATGTTCTTTGCACCCTGTAGTGTCGGACTCCTCCCGGCGTATCTCTCGTATTTCTACACGCGCGAGAACGAAGCCCTTCGACACGAACAGTCGAATTCGAGTTCGTTTCGTCTCACTCAAACCGTATTACTCGTCAACGGGTTTCTCGTCTTTCTACTTGGCGCAATTCCGCTTTTCTACATGGCTGTAGCTGGCATTCGCGTCCTGCTCCCAGGATACCACGTCATTGTGCCACTTGCCAAGTTAGGGTCTGGAAGCTACTTTCCGCCCGTCGCCGTCACCGTCGTCGGTACCGTTCTCATGGTGAGTGCACTCGGTAAACGAGCGGTCCTCGATGGACTTCGCGTCGGTGGATTCGTTACGTTCGGTGTGGTTTCGGTGTATCTGCTAATCGGTGGGTTCATCCTCGCTCTGGGTCACTGGATCGAACCGTATCTAGTCTCGCTCGAACTTCTAGTCGGACCGTTGCTCATCGGACTCGGTATCATGTACTACTACGATGTCTCTCCGTTGCAGTCGGTTCAACTTCCTGAGCGAGATGGATCAACGATTCCTGCGTTCGTCGTCTTCGGTATCGTCTACGGAATTGGAAGTCTCGCCTGTAACCTCCCGGTCTTCTTGGGGATGGTGCTCACGTCGTTCACGACGCACGGCTTCGTCGATGGTCTCGCTGTATTCGGAGCGTTCGCGGCCGGGATGGGGACGCTCGTCCTTGGTGTTAGTATCGCCGCACGTGTTACAGGAGAGACGCTGCCACTCGGTCGATACGGCCGAAAGGCCCGCCTCGTCGGGAGTGTGTCCTTCGTTCTGATCGGTCTCTACGTAACGGGGTATTCGCTTCGCTCGTTCGGGTATCTTCCTAGAAGCGCTTTTCTCGGGTGAGACGTGCTTTCGTCGAGAAAGCGTGCGTATCTTGAGTTTCAAAGGGACGAGAGACCGAAGGCCCCTCAAATCTCCCGTCTTGGGACTCCCTTACTCATGTCGTGCACGTTTGACACGAGCGTTGAGAGCGGATGTACAACAACCCTGAGAAGAGTCCGACACTCACGACGCCTAGCAGTGGGCGGAGTGGACCGAAGTACGTCATCAACGTAGAACTGCCGAACAGCGCAAGCAGTAACGCATTACACGTCGGACAGCCGAATGCGAGAAATCCGGCAACCGCACTCGCCGTCGCACTCTTGTCGTCTTTGGATTGTTCTGTTCCTGTGCTCTGAAACGTATAGAGGCCGAGAAATACGGCAGTTACAGTGAGGAACAGATAGTCGAGTTCCGTTCGTGGAACGTCACGAATGTAGAAGGGGTTCGGAATCAAATCCGTGATAAGTCCGAAGAGGACGAACGATCCGATACTCACGCCACTCGCTTTCACGATTCGCTTATTGAAAATGCCCATATGCACTCGACTGTCATGCAAAGAGTAAACTGGTCGGTCTTTTTTCAGAATTGTATAATATGCCCATTATTGGAGTTGATTTGGGAATGTCGAACCGTCGCTTCTTTGTCCACGAACAATCTACACGTACGTATGGAGCAAGGGGAGAACTCAGCGACGGCGGCCATCTTCCAAGTTCTCGCTGACGACCACTCACGGCGTATTCTTCTTGCGGCAGACCGAGAGCCAAAGTCGGCGAAAGAACTCAGCGAGATCTGTGGTGTCTCGCTTGCGACGATCTACCGGCGAGTGTCTACACTCGAAACGCATGGTCTCGTCGAAGATCTCTCGTCTGTCGATTCGGATGGTTCTCATAGGCGGAAGTACGAAACGACGCTCGAAGAACTCCACGCCGAGGTGTCCAACGGAGAACTCGAACTCTCAATCGAGACTCGCGACGAACTGGCCGACAACTTCTCTTCTCTTTGGACGAACCTCAGGGAAGATTTATGATCGAGACACCGATTGTCGTCGTCAAACTGATCACACTCGTCCTCAGTCTCGGTGTCGCGTACCTGGCGTATCACGGCTACAGGCGCAGCGAGAGTAAACCGATGCTATACGTCGCATTTGGGTTCGTGTTCATCGGTACCGGTGCAGTTTGTGAAGGCGTTATATACGCCGTCTTCGACACGTCACTCTCTGCGGCCGCATTCATACAAGCAGTAATCGTATCGAGTGGAATGCTTTTCATCCTTGCCTCATTGAAACTGCACGATTGAATACCTCTATCTCTACAGGCTGGGCAGGCCGAGTGCGTCGTGGCTAGCCCTTGAGGCAGTCCACTTTGGGAACGACCTCACTGTGATGAATTTTCAAACTGCACGGTTGTCTACCCCTACTTTGAAAAACATGACAACGTACTCGGTATGGCGCGGACTTCCCTATACATAAAGTATCGGGGGGAATTTCAGTGAGCGAACTCGGCACAATCCGTTCTTACCGTAGAAGTGCGTTGAAAACACTGGGACAGGACCCCTCAAAATCGTGGTCGAACTTAGTGTGGCTAACGTATTCGAGTCTCTAACAATGTCAGATGGTTACATCGCCCTGGAAGACGGAACAGTAATCGAAGCGCGCGGTCGGTCACCGGGAAGGACACGGGGAGAGCTTGTGTTTACTACTGCGTATACCGGGTACGAGGAGAGCTTAACCGACCCATCGTACGAAAAACAGATATTGACGTTCTCATACCCGCTCATCGGTAACTACGGTGTGCGAGAGGAACGGTTCGAGAGTGTCCGAATCCACCCGAGTGCCGTCGTTGCACGAGAACTGACGGCCGACGTGACGAACTGGCTGGCGGAAGAAGGTGTTCCAGCGATGGACCACCTCGATACACGAACTCTGGTGAGGCGTATCCGTGAGCAGGGAGCGATGCAATGTGGAATTGCCGTTGGGTCGAACGTAACACCGGACGATGCGCGGAGTGAACTCGATACGTGCGTAGGGATGAGCGACCACGACACTATCGGTGAGGATGTGAGTGTCGAGCAACCAGTCCGGTATCGTGACGCCGAAGATGGCCCTTCTGTTGCGTTTATCGACTGTGGAGCAAAGCAGAGTATCGTTACCTCGCTCGTCGAGCGTGGTGCGACCGTACACGTTCTCCCGTATGATGCAACTGTCTCGGACGTTCGCGCCGTGGATCCTGACGTCCTGTTCATCTCGAATGGGCCAGGTGACCCGGCAATCTTCGAAGCCGCAGAACGCCTCGTTACACAGGTTGTCGGTAACTTACCGATTGCGGGCATTTGTCTCGGCCAACAGATCATCGCCCGGGCACTCGGCGGAGCCACCGAAAAGATGCGATTCGGTCACCGTGGTGTCAACCAACCGGTCTATGATCGGAAATCGGATCAGGTGGTCATGACGACCCAAAATCACGGGTACGCTGTTACCGAGTCGGGGGACCTCGACGTGACACAAGTCAACGTCAACGATGGGACGCCGGAAGCGCTCGTCGATGAGGAACGGTCGATTCTCACGCGGCAGTATCACCCCGAGGCGAATCCCGGACCTCACGATACACTCGACTTCTTCGACGATGTGCTTGCACTCGCCGAATCGCGTCAGTCAGTAGTGTGACGTTGACGTCCTCCTCGCCCTGAACGGCGGGCTTTGTCCTTGAATTTCCGTTATGCGTTCATCGTCGATCCCATCGGTTATTTCGTTCGGTGGAGCCTGAACTGCGATTGTCTCATAATAGACGTGATTTGTTTATTATAATGTAAAGAAATCGCCCAAATTTGATTTTCTTTGTTAAATGTGTTGGTCAACTTCGCGCAGTGATATCACTCGTCCCCTACTATGCCCCTCTCGTGCATTGTTTGAATTGGCGACGCCGATTGTCTGGCATCAATCGTCGTTCGTAGACCATCCAAACACACGCCGTTTTCGACACCCACCTAATAATTGAAATCTATGGTTGATGACAAGAAGCTAACGACACGCAGAGCCGTCTTAGGAACTACCGCCCTCACGCTCACAAGTCTCGCAGGGTGTGCGGGGAACGATACTTCGACCGACTCGACGACCACTTCGACGAGGCAATCGGCCACCAATCGCACTTCGACAACGGCGACGACAACGACAACACAAGCTGAGACCGAAACGACCGACCAACCGACCGAGACGGCCGAGACGACAACCGAAGACAAACCAGGCTACAAACAGTATCACTGGCACGGCCAGTTATTCTTCGACATCGACGGTCAACTCGTCAACTTCGACCGGTCGAAGTACTACCTCGACAACATCGAACAAGAACGGCCCGAGACCGTCTACTTCCACTTCCACGACTCTGCACACGGCCCGAACGAGTGGAGTAACGAAAAGAAAGTCATCACGTTCGAACGCGGGCTGAACCTCCTCCCAGACATCTCGTACTCGAAACGCAGTGGCAGTCACGTCGTCGGATACAACGGAACGACGTACAACGGTAGTCGCTCTGGCATCGACGTCTCCATCAGTGAAGGCACGGACGCTATCGACCCCACGAAGTACGAAATCGAACACGCAGACCAGTTCTGGGTTAGTCTCTCAACTGATAGTGGGTCTAGTGGTGGTGACACGCGGTCGGGGAAAATTATGTTCGACGTCAACAACCGCCGACTGGATTTCACCGCGTCGAAGTACCAGCAGGCAGGGACTGAGCGGTTCCAGTTCGCGAACAGCGACCCGCCGTACTACGGTTGGACGAGTCAAGGTGACCCCATCACGCTCTCCGAGGTGTTCGACCAACTGCCGGACATCTCCTATTCGAACAGTGGTGGCCACGTCATCGAGTATTCGAGTGGTGGAAACCACGGAGGCACGTACAAAGCGTCCGACGACGGAACGGAAATCAGCATTCGACAACGAGCGACCGCCATCGACCCCTCGTCGTACGAATTGCAGGACGGCGACATCATCTGGGTGTACGTACATAGTAGCACTGCTCCGGATAACGAACACTGACTCTGACGGAACTCACTATGACGAACTACGCACTCGCGTTCAAGCCTGCGATCGGGCTGTACGGACGACACGACCCCAGTGCAGTACTTTTCGAGGATGGCGAAGCCGTCTATGGTATCGAAGAAGAGCGACTTACTCGTCACAAACATGCACCGAAGACCTTCCCGCGTGAAGCAATACGCGCGTGCCTCGACTATCGGGACCTAGACCTCGGAGAGATCTCGAAGGTCATTCTTCCATACGACCCGTCGCTCCAATCGAAGATCGTCGACCACTACCTCTGGGATACAGTTCGTCTCGACGGTCTCGATACGAAACTCTCTCACGTAGAGTGGCTAGTGAAATCCCAGATACAAAGCCAGTTTTTCCCGACGAAGCAAGTCGAATCTCGACTGGCAGAAATCGGAGACTCAGTGCCGCCAATCGAGACCAAACCACACCACGCGTGCCATGCTGCCAGTGCATACCACCCCTCTGGGTTCGACGAGGCGTTAGTGCTCACCGTCGACGCCAAAGGCGAGTACGACTCGACAGTCGTCTGGCATGGTGACGAGGACGGCCTTTCGCGCATTCGAACGTACGACCACCCGAATAGTCTTGGGCTTTTCTTCGCCGTCATCACCGAGTATCTCGGGTATCGAATGTTCAACGGCGAAGGCAAAGTGATGGGTCTCGCTCCATACGGTCAGGAGAACGAAGCAATCGAGACCGCCCTCCGAGACATCGTTACGCCGGGCGTCGATTACGACGTGACGGAACTGACCCAGCGCTGGGGAACTGACTACGGTGTCCGACAACTAGAGAAGAAGTTCGGTCGTCCACGAAACGACTCACCGGGAGAGTTCGACCAATGGCAGAAAGACCTCGCGTACGCCGCTCAGAGATTCCTGGAAGAGACCGTTCTCGACATCGCGACGAAATACGCCAACGCCATCGGCACGGAAAACGTCGGGATTGGGGGTGGTGTTGCGTTGAACTGCAAGATGAACAAACAACTGATCGAAGCAGAGTCCATCGAGGACGTGTTCATCCAACCGGTCGCACACGACGCCGGTCTAGCACTCGGTGCCGGATGGCTCGATCAGTCTCCGTCGGCTGTCCCGACGATGACGGACGTGTATCTCGGGTCGGAGTACGACACTGAGGAAGTAGTCGAGATACTGGAGACGAACAAGGTAGAGTACGAACGTCCCGACGACGTCGAACGGTACGTCGCCGAACGTCTCGCGGATGGGGCGCTTGTCGGGTGGTTCCGTGGTCGGATGGAGATGGGGCCGCGTGCACTCGGCAGTCGAAGCATCCTCGCAGACCCGCGAACTATCGAATCTCGTGATCGAGTGAACAAGTTCGTCAAACACCGCGAAGAGTGGCGGCCGTTCGCGCCCTCGATGCTCGAAGACGCCGCAGACGAGTATCTCGAAACCGGCCAACCGGCCCCGTTCATGATAACGGCATCCGACGTGAAACCGAAGAAGCAAGACGATATCGAAGCGGTTCTCCACCCAGCAGATAAATCGACACGACCACAGACCGTTCGTGAAGAGCAACATCCACAGTATTATCGGCTCATCTCCGAGTTTGCCGATATCACCGGCGTACCAGTCGTGCTTAATACGTCCTTCAACGACCATGCCGAACCAATCGTCGAAACGCCCGCGCAAGCACTCAAGGATTTCTACGGAATGGGTCTCGACGTACTCGTCTTAGAGGACGTGATCGTCGAAAAGTGACTTCCCCCTCCACCGACAGAGTATTTCACGATATGGACACTATTATATTCGATTGGGGCTCGAGGACAGTTGGCTTTTTCAGTGCAGAGAAACCATATAAAGCGGTTAACTATCTTGATTAATAAGGGATAGGCGAGTTTCGGTGGTCGCCCAAACAGTAATCAGTGCGCACGCGTTATTGTGCTATATGGACTATACAATGCGGAAGCAGGTCGACGATGAGTTTGACATGGTTGTCGAGAAGACTATGAGTGCGCTCGAAGAGGAAGGCTTCGGCGTCCTCTGTGACATCGACGTGCAAACGACGTTCGCGGAGAAACTCGACGAAGAGTTCAGACAATATCGCATCCTCGGCGCCTGCAACCCCCAACTCGCCTTCGAAGGCCTCGCAGACGAAATCGAACTCGGTGCGCTCCTACCGTGCAACGTTATCGTCTACGAGACCGACGACGGCGTCACCGTGAGCGCCGTCGATCCCAAACAACTGGTCGGCATCACGGAAAATCCCAACCTCGACTCGATCTCCCAAGAAGTCGCTGACCGATTCGAACGAGTACTCGACGAACTGTGAACGGACCATCAACGTCTCGACGTCGGTTCCTCCAGTTGCTGGGCGGAGGAAGTGTGAGTGCACTCGCGGGATGCTCGGGAAGCGACGTGCTGGAGGACAACGACGAATCGCAGTCTGCCACACCACGTCCGACCGTCTCAGCTTCTGCGGACACGTCAACGACGGTCACCGCGGCGCCCGGCCCAATCCAGCCAGGACCGAATACATCTGCCCAGAATTGGCTGTACAACGGTGAGTTCCCCGGACCTGAACTTCGAGTTAAGGAGGGAGATGTATTCGAAACCACAGTCAGAAACGACGTTTCGGAGGGGACGACGGTCCACTGGCACGGTGTACCGGTGCCGAACGCGATGGATGGCGTCCCTGGGCTCACCCAACAGCCGATAGCGTCGGGTGAGACGTTCACGTACAAGTTCCGAGCGGAACCCGCGGGGACGTACTTCTATCATAGTCACGTCGGACTCCAACTCGACCGCGGACTCTTCGGTCCATTGGTGATTGAAGAACAGAATCCTCACGTCGAGTACGACCGAGAGTACACAGTCATCGTCGACGACTACTTGAACCAAGAACCACGACCACTCTCGGAAGTTGACTCCGGTCAAGGTCCGATGGGTGGCGGACGGGGAGGCCGAGGCGGTCGTGGTGGCAGAGGTGGTGGCGGTTCCGGCGGCATGGGAAACATGGGCCAGATGGGTGACAGACGACCACCGTACGCCGGACTCCTCATCAATGGACGGTTACCGTCTGACCCGCAGACGTTCACCATCCAAGAAGGCGAACGGATACGTCTCCGATTCGTGAACGCCGGAAGTGCAACGGCATTCCGGGTTCGGACTGCCGGTCACAATATGTCGGTCACCCACGCCGACGGACGGCCGGTCGAACCGGTGACGGTGGATTCGTTTGTCTTCGGGGCCGGCGAACGGTACGACGCAGTCGTCGAGGCCAACAACCCCGGGACGTGGGAGATACGCGCCGACGCTGTGAACGGTAGCGAATCACCGGCACGCGCCCTCCTTCAGTATGACGGGAACAGTGGATCTCCGTCTGCGCCATCCTCGGAGGGACGCCGACTCCAGTACGCTGACCTCAATGCGCTCTCACCGCTAGACGGAATCAATGGCAACCCAGACCGCCAGTTCGACCTGACGCTGTCGCCAGGCGGTGGCGGTTCCTACGAGTGGGTGATCGACGGTCAGGCGTACCCCGATGCGGACCCACTCCGCGTGCGCGAGGGCGACCATGTCCGAGTGAGGATGGTAAACCGTAGCCCGGTGATTCACCCGATGCACCTCCACGGTCACTTCTTCCAAGTCGGAAACGCCGTCAAGGACACCGTTATCGTCCCCGGCCACATGGGCGAGGTCACCTTCGACTTCCTGGCTGATAATCCGGGCGAATGGCTGTTCCACTGTCACAACCTCTACCACCTCGAAGCTGGAATGGCACGGGTTCTGCAATACGTCCAATAACGACTCTCGGAACCGGTTTCCATCCTTCCCCTTCATGACCGACGACCGGGTTGAGGCGACGGAACTCGACGAGCGAGAAATCGGTATTCCACCTGTGGTCCCGTTCGTGAGGGGGAACGATCGTTCGGAACGACGACCGCTGGAATCCGTGGCAGCGCTTCTTTGTACATCTACCGTCACAACACAGAACACTGCTTGCCTCCGAGAACTGAATTTCGCTTTCAAATCAAAGACTGAGTCCCTGCGCGAGTTTAGAATTTGGATAGTAATGCCAATAACGTACAAGACCGTATCTCTATCTGTGACCGAAGTCATCCTCTTCACTCAGGAAACGTGCGGGGCGTGTGCTACGCAGCGACAGAAAAACGAGGGCATCGAGGACGAGTTCCCTGATGTCGAATTCCGCGAGGTCGACATACAGAAAGACCTCGAGACGGCCGAAGAGTACGATGTCCGGAAGACGCCAACTACCCTCATCTACGCCGATGGCGAGCGAGTTGACGAGTTCATCGGTATCGTCGAGCGGGAGGAGTTGGAGGAGGAGATCCGATCGGCGATTCATCGTCAAGAAGGACTCGCCCAACGGCTCATCGGCCTCGTGCACAGATGACGAACGACAACCCAGAGAAAACTCAGCCATGAATTCCAATCGAAGACAGTTCCTGCAACTGCTCGGTACTAGCGCCGCCGCAGGCGCAGGGCTCACACAGCGAGTTACGGCACAGGAAACGCCCGTCGTGAAGATGGGTAACAACTACTTCGACCCGATCGGCCTCCACGTCGAACCCGGGACGACGGTACAGTTTGAGATTGCCGCGGGCGCTCACTCAGCCACGGCGTATCAAGACCGCATCCCGGACGGCGCGCAAACCTTCGATAGCGGCGTCATCTCAGAAGGATCGTTCAAGCAGACGTTCGACACGCCCGGAACCTACGACTACTACTGCAGTCCACATCAGTCAGTTGGAATGGTCGGCCGAATCGTCGTCGGTGAGCCTGGCGGACCCGCAGAACAGAGCCCGATTCCGAACGGTGATGTCCCGAGTAGCGACAGAATCGTCGACCGAGAGACAATTGCGTACGAGGCGTTTGCGGATGGAGACAGCAGCTCCAGCGGCGGAATGATGGGGCCCGGAATGGGTCCTGGAATGGGGTCTGGGCGCGGCCGCGGTTGGTTCGGTGGCCTGCCGTTTGTCGGTGGCGCACTGGGGATGCTCGGTGTAATCGGCGGAGCACTCTACTGGGCACTCCGCCGTGGACAACCCTCGTCCGAACAAGACAATACGGCCATGGCAACGCTTCGGAACCGACACGAACGAGGAGAAATCAGCGACGAAGAATTCCAGCGTCGCCGCAACCAGTTGGAAACCACCGACGGGAACACATCAAAATAGTCCATCCTGTAACGGAATCGTGGTCCCGTCGCCGGAGAACTGTCGAACCACCACTTCGCGGTACGTGACGAGTCAGTCTTCTCTGCTCGCCAGATGGTGCTCTTCGCCCGCGCCCACTGTTCAAGTGACTGACGACGTAGTAGAAGTCGAATCTAATCACCCGGTTTTCTAGTAGAAAAGCAAAGAGTCTCCGTAGGTGTTCTTTGAAATCCTAACCAGTCACGCGCCTTCTTCGAGACGATTGTACCGTTCTTCGAACCGGTCCCGGCAGGATGGGCAACAGAAGTGATACATCTGGCCATCGATGCGGGCTGATTCACCCTCGCTGTCGACAGTGTTACCGCACTCCGCACAGGTGAGTGCAAACTCGGTCCCGCCTAGCGACGGCCGCCACTCGTAGTCGTCCATCAACGTCACGGTGTAGTTGACATCACCTGCTTGCGCGATCAGTTCGTCTAGCCATTGGCGGACGTTCTGGACCTGTGCGCGGGCGTAAAACCAGATATCACCATCAGCAGTCACAAATACGTGTTCAACTGCTTCTTCGTCCCCAATCTGGTCCCGAAGGTCGTCGAAACCGCTAGGAGGTACGTCCACTTGGACGAACACCGGTATGCCAGCGCGTAGTTGGGAGTGGTCAACATCAATGGTGAAGCGATTGATGACGCCCGCGTCCTGAAGGCGAGTAATGCGGTCCGATACCGCTGGTCCAGAAAGGCCTATTTCGTCGGCGATTTCGCTGTACGGTCGGCGGGCGTCCTCACCGAGTAGCGACAGTATCTCCAAGTCTGTCTCATCCAGGTCACGCATACAGATGCTTGTGCGCCAACTACTAAGACACCACCGATAATTGCTTTTGTAATGAAGGTGTGATCCCAAATATGATTTGAGAATCAAGGAATAAGTCAGAAAGAGTAGCCTCTCGTACTATAACGCGTATGAGCAAAACAATCGTTGTCGAAGGAATGACCTGTGAACACTGCGAACAGACCGTGGAAGAGGCACTCGAAGACGTATCGGGCGTGTCATCGGCGACTGCCGACCGCGAGGCAGAAACTGCATCGATAACAGGTAAGTAACCCACGACTAAAGTCGTGGGCTTTCGCGTGGACTCCCGTTCTGACCATCGCTGGCGGGCGAATACTCGCCACTCACGTTCAACGTCCCGCGATTTAGCGCAACACCTACGGGTGCGCCTCCATCGTCTGCGTTTTGCCGACGACGGAGATACCGAAAGCCGATATTCTTGCTCGCGTTGTAGTCCGCGTGGTTCTCATACCCGCATTTCTGACACTCGAACGACTCTCCCGACCGATTGTTACCGTGCGTAAACCCACACGTCGAACACCGCTTCGACGTATTCTCCGGCGGAACTTGCTCGACGTTCAGACCGTACTCCTCAGCCTTGTACTCGACGTACTCGTAGAGGCGTCTGAACGCCCAAACGTGTTGCCACGTCGCTTCAGGGACGTTCTCCCTAATGTGGGTCAAGTTCTCGAAGACGATGTGCGAACAGTCGTTCTCGACCGCTTCTTCAAGAAGTTCGTTTGCTACCCTGTGAAGGTGCATCTCGAACCGGCCAGTCTCTTTTCGCCCAACGGATTCGATGTTATCGTGGGCGTGGCGAGAGCCACACTGTTGGAGCAACCCACGACGTTTCTCGTACTCTCGACGCCAGTGGTTGAACTCGTCTGCCGACCAGAACTGCCCGGTCGAAGCGACGGCGAGGTTGTTGACACCTAAATCCACACCAAGGACTGTTCTGTGCTTGGTGTCCGGTTCAGACGACTCCTCGTCTGCTTCGACTTTTCGCATGGAGGCGTGGAGATACCAGTCACCGTCGCGGTACTGGAGAGAGGCCATTCGAAACTCGAAATCGTCGTCGGAGACGTACTTGGTCGGCGGTTTCTCCGGGTCGTCGGGAAGAATGTAATCGCACTCAACGCGCCCATTTACGGTGGACAGCGATACGTGGTCGCGGTGGAACGTCGCAGACCGCTTGTCATACACCGCGCTGTCCGCCGAGAAGTATGGCTTCGACGTACTTTCGCCACGTTTGAGTCGTTCGACACCACTCTTGACGGCTTCGACTGCCCTGCGAATCCCTTTCTGAACGAGATTCGCGGTCAGGTCGGTTTCGTCACGGAGTGAGTCGTAGAGGGCGCGTTCGGCTTTGGCTTTCGAGGTGACGTGGTAGCCGTCGTCGCCGTGCCAGCACCACTCGCTTGCGCGGTTGGCACAGTGTTTGAATTGTTCGACCGTCTCTCGGAGTGCTGAATCGTCGTCCGAGGACGTGTCGAGTTTGATGACGGCGGTTCGCCGGTATTCCACGATACTTCACATTACGGCACTGAGTTACTTAATGGTGGGGGAGTCGCCAAGCAATCGTTCGAGGAGAGACTCGTACCATGTCGGCTTCCTCCCACGGCTAAAGCCGTGGGCTTCCGCCTCGAAATTCATGTGACGCAGAGACGCAGACGCTCGTCAACGCCGTCAACGAGGCGGGGTACGACGCTTCGGCATAGACTACAGACGGTTTAATTGGACGCAGGGGCTAACTCACCTTCCTCAAGGAGCAACGTAGAAAGCGAAGCTCTCGTTCAGCCCCTCAGTACGCTATGCGCTCTGAGGACGTAGTAGGAAGGATACACCGCCACCATCGTCTCACAAGCAGTCCACTACGACCGACCCACGGGTCCACGGCAACCACAACCTTCACTCACCAAGGTGTTAGATTGTCATGTACTTTTCAGTTCCTTGCTCACCGCCGATTGCGTAAACGACAAATTCACGACGTTTCTCACCGCCCATTCCAGGAGATCCTGCTGGCATTCCTGGGAGAGCGACTCCATCGATATCGGGTGTTTCCGTGCGGAGTTTCGACACAACTTCTAGAGGGACATGACCTTCGACGAAGTAGTCATCCAAGACAAGTGTGTGACAGCCTTGTAGCTTTTGAGGAATGTTGTGCTTTCTCTTAATCCTATAAATATCATCAGGGACGGTCTCGGTAAGCTTCCCGTCGGCGTTTTCCCGAAAGTACGATGCATACTGTTTGCAGCAACCACAGCCGGGCGAATTGTACTGCTGGGCATTAGTGACAGCGAGGTTTTCCTTGATATCCCAGGACTGTCCGTTCGACGAACCAAGACAGCCTGCAATACTAAGAGTTCCAATAGTCCCAAGTGACCGAAGAGCATTTCGCCGGGTCCATCTTTTTGCCATTAACTGGTCCGTTACCGATGCAGAATTAAACCGTTTGCCAACCATCCCTTAGAGTTGTGGGATGGCTGTGAACAGTAGGACGAACGCGTTCACGGTCAGTAGTATCAGCACGACCCATTGGAAGACGCGTTCAGGGATGTTGTCGAAGATATAGACCCCGATCCACGCGCCAACGAACACCATCGGGATTGCGACGAGGGCTTCGATCATGAGCGGCGTCGTCACCGTTCCCGTGTAGGTGAGACTGCCGAGTCGGTACAGCATGAGCGTCCCAAAGAAGGCGGTGAACGTCGCCTTCATCTCTTCATCGCTCCAGAACCCGCTGGCGGACATGAACGCCCCGTAGATGATCATCGGCGGGCCGGGAACTGCAACTGCCCCGCCGAATATCCCGGCAAAGAGTCCAGCCGTCGCGCCGACGAGATTCCCCGGGCGGTAGTCCCGTGCTTCGATCCAGTCCGTGACGACGTCAAGTTGTTGGGTCGCACCGACGATGATGACTGCGAGCACGAGGACCGCCCCGATGGCGACGCGCATCTGTGCCTTGTTGAACTGGCTGAACACGTAGATTCCCAGTGGCATTCCGACGACGAGTCCCCCGACGGGGACAATCCACTTCTGCCAGTCGAACGCGTCTCGGACACTCCACCAGACACGGGCGTTGCTCACGACTGCCGTCGCTGTGAAGATAATCGACGCACTAGACGGTGATCGGAACAGTGGCATCAGTCCCATCGAAACCTGCGCGAAGCCAAACCCAGCGATTCCGTGTACGACGGACGCGACCAGAATGACGACCGCAGATACCCCCGTCGTCACCCAATTGATCGTCACTGGTACACCACCTCCTCACGGTCTATTCGGTCCATCAATCTGTGTTTCAGTACGTGATGAGGGTATACCTGAGTTCTTGCTTGGAGACTAGGGACCTATCGAATCTGTATTTCGTTTCGTGAAGTGAGTCAGGCGGACACGCGTAGTTTCGAAACCGAAATCGACCGAGTATCGGTGTGCGTTGCCTATCGTTCGCTCTACAGGCGGTTCACAAGTCTTGTGAGGTGTTTCAAATATTGCCCACAACCTTTGTAGCCCCGACAATTGTAGTCATTCGACGTCAGTATGAGTACGGAGGAGCCAGCAGTTGGTCGATGGCGGAACCTCGACGGGAGTATCGCCGGGCGTCAGGAGGGCGACCCCGATCTGGTGTTTGGCCACGTAAGTGACCTACACGGACAACTGACTCCCCGAAATCAGATATACTACGACAATTCGACCGCTGGCCCAGACTTCGAGTTCGGCGACGACGACCGAGTCATCGACCGGGCCGGTGGCATCCCAGTACTCGCAGCCAAACTCGACGAACTCCGAGCAGACCACGAGGTCTGCACACTGATGAGCGGGGACACGTTCCACGGCTCAGCGGTGACGACGTACACCAATGGACGGGCCATGCTCGACCCCATCAACGAGCACGTCAACCCCGACGTCTACGTCCCTGGCAACTGGGATTACTCGAACGAGGCCGCCGAGGACGGTAACTTCGTCGAGTTGATGGCCGACCTCGACGCGCCAGTCCTTGCGAACAACCTCTACGACCGGGAGACGGACGACCTGCTGTACGACCCGTACCGAATCCTCGACGTCGGCGGTCTGTCTGTCGGGGTCGTCGGGATGACCAACGTCTACGTCGACCGAATGGCGCCCGCGTTCTACGAGGGGAAGTACCGCTTCGGAAAACATCCCGCGCTCTTGGAGGAATCGGCGCACGCCGCCCGCGAGGACGGTGCCGACGTCGTCGTGGCGGTCACCGAAATCGGCCTTCCGTGGATGGTCCAGGCGGCCAAGGACTGTGCGAGGGTTGACGTCATGTTCAGCGCCCACACGCACGAGTACACGTACGACCCCATCGTCGTCGAGGAGACGGAGACGATAGTCGTCGAGTCCGGTATGGGCGAAGCGCTCGGCCGAGTAGACCTGCGTGTCCAAAATAGTGAAGTGCAGTTCCGCCACCACCTCTACTGTCTGACCGAGGACGGCGAGTACACTCCCGAGCCGGACGACACGGCGAGCGAGACGGTTGAGTCAGTCCGAGCGCCGTTCTACGAGGACGACCCGGGATTCGAACGGGGAGCCGGAACGCTCGAACGACCGCTGGATACGGTCGTCGGACGGACTGAGAAGCCACTCTACCGTCAGGCGTTTCTCGAGAGTGCGTGGAACACGCTGTTCAACGACGCGCTTCGAGACCACTTCGACGCAGACCTCGCCGTCTCGCACGGATTCCGGTACGGGACCGCCATTCCGCGCGGCGAAATCACGCTCGAAGAACTGTACACGTTCTTCCCGATGGCGACGCCCGTCGCTCGTGGTGTCGCGTACGGCCAACAGCTGAAAAGTCACATGGAAGAGTTTCTCGTGGACAACTTCACGCCGTACCCCTACGACCAGGAAGATGGCCGCGTCAGAAACTTCTCCTCGAACGTCGAGGTGACCATCGACCCGACAGCCAAACGCGGTCGTCGTCTCGTCGAGATGCGTGTCGATGGCGACCCGATCGACCCCGAGGAGACGTACTCGGTCGCGACGTTCCGCCGACCCGGCGACCCAGAGCGCGACCTCGGTAACTGCGGCTTCCCGTTCCAAGATGTCGAGGTCGACGACGGTAAGATTCCGGTCGACGTCATCGTCGATTTCCTCAATGACAATTCGCCCGTCGAGTACGAAGTGATGGGGCTTGTCGAAACAGCAGACGATGGCGGCCGCGCTCAGAACACTCCCGCGGATGGACCGTATCCGTTCATCCAACCCGGCGTTGACTACAGTGAGGGTGAGGCGTATTGTGAAACGGCGATGATTCCGAGTGAAAATGATTTCCCGGAGGAGGGCCGGAACCGCACTCGATAGCGACGTGAACGGTAGAACAGTAGCACAACGACCGACAGATATCACTGCTAGCTGAAATCCAACAATGGTCAAGAACATTACCGCAGCGAAACTCGCAGACAAGATTGACGCCGACGAACAGTTCACACTTATCGACACGCGTCCCGAGGACAGTTTCGAGGCATGGCACGTCCAGAACGCGGAGAACGTGCCGTACGACCCCGAAGAAGGGTTGAACGAGGAGCAACTTAACGAGGTGAACGCGTTAGTACAGGGTCGCCCAGTGGTCGCAATCTGTGGCAAAGGCCTGACCTCGACGCCGTTCGCGTTCGAACTAGACGAACACGGCTACGACGACGCGGAGGTCGTCACCGGTGGGATGGAAGAATGGAGTAAACTCTACGAAGTCGTCCCCATAGAGTCAACCAACGACGACCTCGTCGTTCAGCAAATCCAGCGTCGGGCGAAGGGCTGTCTAGGGTACGTCGTTGGTTCGAAGCAAGCAGAGGAGGCAGTCGTGGTCGACGCGACCAGACAGACCGACCAGTTCAAAGTCGCTGCGCAGGATGCTGGACTCTCGATTGCACGAGTCTTCGATACGCACGTTCACGCCGATCACATCTCCGGAAGTCCCGCCCTCGCGAACGAGGTCGGCGTCCCTTACCACCTCGGAGAGGTAGCCAGCGACCGCGGCGTCGAGTACGAATACGACCCGTTGTCTGACGGTGAAACTGTCGCAGTCGGAGACATCGAGATCGAGGCACTCCACACGCCGGGCCACACCTCCGAGATGATGAACTATCTAATCGACGGCGACCTTCTGTTGACCGGCGATACGCTGTTCGTCGACTCGGTCGGGCGAACGGAACTCCAGTTCGGTGCCGACGACGCCTCGCGCGGAGCGCAACTGTTGTACGATTCGCTCCACGAGACCCTTCTCGAACTGCCAGACGATATCAAGGTGCTACCGGGCCACCTAACCGTCACGAGCGATGGCCGCTACGAGAACGGTTCGCCCGGTGAACCGCTTACGGCCCGACTTGGCGACCTGCGCGAGGAACTCGACCTCCTTGGACTCGATAAGGAATCGTTCGTCGAGCGGTTGACCGAGAACGCCCCCGAGAAGCCGCCGAACTACGAGACGGTCATCGACGTCAACACCGGTAAAGAGACCATCGACGACGAGAGCGAGGCGACGGAACTTGAACTCGGCCCGAACAACTGCGCCGCATAGCGGGTAGGTGGCGCTCTCGGGCTAGGGGCCGTTCAATTTTCGCACACTAGAAAGGCGTAGGCATCTGATAGTCACCACGTTGTAGCCGATTCAAATCGAGTCGTTGGGGTCGTGTTTGTCGGCCATTACATCCATACTAGATGGTGTTAAAGAGCCTATCTGCACCTGCAGAAGACCCAATCGGAATAAGCGAAACCGAATTTTCCCTCGGATTAGAACTCTATGACGTTCTCGATGTCGAATACTCCTATGCTGACATCCAAATAGAAGAGGAAGAAGACGACAGTACACATCCTTCTGAACTAGCACTGGTCACAACCTACGTCGAAGAAGTTCCTCTCGAATCAGTCGGCGAAGAGGCGGATCAAGTTTGAGGAGTCTCTGCCGTCCACTCTCGTCACTAACCAACAATTCTAAATCCTCTCCGCCCTCGTTGGTTAGTTAGGATGCCAAGTGAACCTCTATCCCCAGATGACATCCCTAAGTATCTTACTGAGGGATTGCAACGCCAGTCTGCAACCCGATTACGTGAAATTGCCAACTATGCAGACCAACTAGCCAGCTACAAAGAAGCCAAAGCAGAACAAGAGCTGGAAGAACGAGCAACTGACATCGAGGAGACTCCAGAAGGCTGGGACGAAGAAACATGGACGGACACTATCGAGGAGTCCGAGGCCCCAGGAAGAGCAACATTAACGACGAAGGAAATCGATGGCAGACAATATTTCTACTACCAGTGGCGGGAAGGAGACGAAATCAAATCGGCATACGTGGCACCCGTATCCCCTAGTGAATAGCACACCCGTCTTGGGATACTTCAGGTCAACAAACGACCAATGTGACGGGAAAAGTCTGTTCTCAGAGGGATAGAAATATGACTGGGTGACGGCGAGGTGGTGACCGATAGGTTAAGCCGTCGACTCAGATTTGGAGTCAGACTGGGAGTCCTCGGACAAGGCCACGGCTATCACTAGTTTTGGAATATTGTACCGGACCTACCTATCGTGACCACATATCTTTGGTGGACGAAAACAACCCTATTACAACCCAATAGTATTGTACATATAGTTCAATGCTGTGTGGTCGTAGTTTCCTTGATAAAATCACGGAATAACCACCTATATGGAAAAATTAGTGAACAGTTGCTGTAAAATAATATTTATTCTGCACCAAAAGGTATTAAATATCTAAAATAGAGAATTGAGTGTTAATACCCGATACATCGGGCATTAACACGCGAATACACGGGTCATCTGGACTATCCACTGGAATCATCACGAATACATTGTCTTGTTCTATATCCCCAATACTATGAACTACTAACTCCGCTAATTCTCGACGTGCCGCTACGAATTGGAGAGCAAACACGCAATGCTATCTGCAGAATCGGTACTCGATAGACGACAACCATAGCCCCCGGTCCCAGCGAGACGCATCCGTTGGCATCGCAATCTGCAGAGGAACTTATATTACGTCACCGTCGGAAAGTGTGCAGAGAGAGGAGATGCCTGGCGAGTCCAACACCCCCGTCCGAACGACTGCCCGATCGTTCGACATCATCGAGACCCTGCGCGAACTCGACGGGGCCCGCCTTACGGAGATTTCCGCCCACCTCGACCTCCCCGATAGCACGGTCCACAACCACCTCAGAACGCTCGTCCAACGGGGTTACGTCGTCAGAAGTGACAACACCTACCACGTTAGCCTCCGATTCCTCGAAATCGGCGAATACGCCCGCTCTCGCCGGAAGATTTTCGAGGTGGCCGAACCGGAGATCGACAAACTGGCCGCGGAAACCGACGAGTCGGCGAGCCTTCTCGTAGAAGAGGACGGACGCGGCGTCTACGTCTATGACGCCCAGGGCGAGACCTCCATCCCGGTCGATACGCACCCGGGGAAACACGTCGCGCTCCACGCCACCGCCCTCGGTAAGGCTATCCTCGCGTACCTGCCCGAGAGTCGGGTCGAGGAGATATTCCAACGCCGAGGCTTGCCGCCTCGCACGGAGAAGACGATAACTGACCGCGAGGAACTCACGACGGAACTGGAGACGATTCGGGAAACAGGGTACGCCGTCGACAGCGAAGAGCGCGTGCGCGGGGTCCGCTGCGTCGCGGTCGCAATCAAGAACGAGAACGGCCAGGTCATCGGCGCCGTCAGCGTCTCCGGCCCGGCCAGTCGCGTCGCAGTCGACCCAGACGAGCAACTGCTGGACGAACTCATGCGAACAAAGAACATCGTCGAACTGAAACTCGCGCACGCTTGAGCCGTTCGCACCGAGAGAACGGCGTTCGTCGCAGCGCGTTCCGCTCGATTCGGACCGCCGCTGCAATTCAGTGGAGATTGTCGTGCATCGTTCCGATGAGGGTGTTGCTGGGGTCCTGAGAAAGCTCCCAGCACATGGCCCCACCGAAACCGTTGTTCTTCACGAAGTCGACCTTGTTCTTGATCGAGTCAACGTTATCGTAGGAGACGAACGTGTCCTCCGCCGCCGAGTAGAGCCACGGCACCTGCGCGTCGGGATGCCAGTGGTACTCGTAGTCCGCCTGCGGTTTGATGTTCTGGACGATGTCGTAGTACGTCTCGGACGTCGAGGAACTGAACGAATTGAACAGCCCGTCGTTGGTGCCTGCCACGCCGGAGTATGACCGGCCGTAGAACGGCATGCCCATGAGTAGCTTGTCGTTTGCGATGGGCTTGCTGGCCCAGTACTGCATGTGGTTGGTGGTGTTCCAGTCTTGCTGGCCGTCCGGGTCGCCAGGCGGCGAGTCAAACGGTGCATTGAAGTTGGTGTCGTTGCTCCAATCACCGTGGTAGTCGTAGGTCATGACGTTGATGTGGTCGAGGTAGCCGTCGATGGTCTCGACCTCGTAGGCGTCGTCGACGATGTTCGGGTTCGGCGAGGCCGCCATCGTCAGGTGAGTCCATGAGCCGAACCGGGCGTCGAGTTCGTTTCGACACGCCTCCAGCAGGAGCGAGAAGTTGTGCGGGTCCTCAGCGCGAATCGACCCGTCCGGGTACTCCCAGTCGAGGTCGAGGCCGTCGAACTGGTACTGCTCCATGATGTCGACGGCGGTCTTCGCGAACCGTTGGCGACGCTCGGCCGTCGACGCGGCGTCCGAGAACGTCCCGGAGTACCAGCCCGCACTTATCGAAAGGATGAATACGGTGCCGGTGTCGTCGTAGTTCGACAACTCGCTGAGTCGGTCCTTCTTCGACTGGCTGCCAACGACGACTGTGCCGTCGGACTGCGGTTCGAGGAACGCGAAGTTCAGGTGCGTGAGTTTGTCGTAGGGGACGTCCGCGGGCTCGTAACTGCCCGCCCAACCGGGGTAGTACCCGACGACGCGGTTGCCGTAACTCCCATGTGCCGACGCGCTGCCGGAGGCGAGCGTGCTGGTTACCGCCAGAGCGCCGGTTCCTTTGAGGAACCGCCGCCTCGACGCGTTCGGGGTCAGTTTCCGTCCGATGCTACTCGACGATTGGTTGTCGTCGTTTGACATCGATACTACCATCGAATCAAAGAAAGTTAAGTTTTTTTCTAGGTTCGGTTAACCTAAAATAGTCATGCTACCCGCTCTGCAACCGCTAGACCGCATTTCGGGACTGATTTTAGTCGTCGCGCGCGAGATGTCGATCGATAGTTTCGAGTAGGACGTTGCTGGGGTCCTGAGAGAGCTCCCAGCACATCATCCCGCCGAAGTCGTTGTCCACAGTGTATTTCGTCTTCTCCCTAATGGAGTGGCGGTCATCGTACGAGATGAATACGTCGTCCGCTTCCGAGTAGAGCCACGGCACGCGCGCCTCTGAATGCCAGTGGTACTCGTAGTCGGTGCCGCGTCGAACGTTTTCCATGATGTCGCCGTACGTCCGGGCTCCCCCGCCCGCGAACGGCTGGAACAGGCCGTGGTCGCTGGGCTGGTCGTTCTGCACGTTCTCGAAGGTCCGGCCGTAGAACGGCAACCCGAAGTTGAGCTTCTCCTTCGCGATGGGCTTGCTCGCCCAGTGGCGCATCGCGTGGTTAGCAGTGAACTCCGGATTCGCGTTCGGCGCGTCGGGGACGGGGTACAGCGGCGCGTTGAAATGGGTCCGCTCGTTCCACGTGCCGTGGAAGTCGTAGTTCATGACGTTGAGGAAGTCTACGAGGTCGCTTAACGCCTCGACCTTCTGAGTGTCGATGATTCGTGGGTTGGCTGAGGCCGCCATGCTCAGTTCGTACGACCGGTCGTCTTCACCGTCTTCTCTGTCTCCATCGTCGTCGTGGTCTTCTACGTCTTCGCTCTCCAGTTCGTCGAACTGTCGTCGAATCTCGCGAAATAGCAATACCAGATTGTGCGGGTCCTCTTCGCGGATGGTCCCGTCTGGGTACTCCCAATCGATGTCGATTCCGTCGAAGTTGTACTTCTCGACGAGGTCGATGGCGGTTCGCGCGAACCGCTCCCGACGTTCGGCCGTCGACGCAGCGTCGGAGAAACGCCCGGAGTACCAACCGGCTTGGATCGAAAACACGAACGACGTGTCCGGTTGTTCGTGGGTCACCTCCCGGAACTCTTCGAGGAGTTCGGGGTCAGCGTCGCCGGTGACTGCGAGTTTCACCTCGCCCTCCGAGGTCGGTTCGAGGAAGGCGTAGTTGAGGTGAGTTATCTTGTCGTACGGCACGTCTCGGGGGCCGTACTCGCTCGCCCACGACGGGTAGTAGCCGACGACCCGCCTGTCATCGCCGTCCTCGCCACGCTCGGACCCGCGCGCCTCGGTTCGTTCGTCTTCGGCCGCACCAGCGACGCCACCGACGAGTGGTACCGCTGCCAGTGCGCCGCTGCTCTTGATAAACGTGCGTCTCTCCCCACTCACTTCTTGCTCGGACATTGTGTTAGACAACAACACCCATTCATATTAAATCTTGGTGCGCATACGTACTGTAAGAACGACTATCTGCCACGCTCTTGGCCCGGTCGATTGATCGACACCTGCTATCCCGCCACCTTCTCTCCCCACCGTCTCGAAGGACACTTCCCGAGAACCCCAATAGATATACGGCCAACACGAGCAGTGTCGTCCATGCTCCCAACAGGGCGTTCGTCGTCCGTCGCGTGGGCGACGAAGACTCGACGCGAGATTCGCGAGACCGGCACGGCCGACGGGTCAGTCGTCGTCGTACCAGTCGGTAGCATCGAACAACACGGACACCATCTCCCAGTCGCCACCGACACCCTGCTGGCCGACGCTGTCGCGCACCACGGGGCCGAGCGCGCCGGTGGCGACGTGCCGCTTCTCGTGACACCGCCCGTCTGGACCGGCTTTTCGCCACACCACACCTCGTTAGGTGGAACGTTGACCCTCGAACTGGAGGACCTCCTCGCAATCCTAGAGCAGGTCGCCGACAACGCGCTCGAAAACGACTTCGACGGCGTCTGTTTCGTCAACGGTCACGGTGGCAACGCCTCTATCATCGACAACGCCGTGAGTACGGTCGGCAAATCT